>JAKSBY010000357.1 GCA_022360855.1 Sphingomonadales bacterium
GCCGGCAGCTTGCCGAGCCAGGCGTCGTCCACATAGACATGGCAGGTACAGCAGGAACAGCAGCCGCCGCAGATCGCCGCGAGATCCTCGAAGCCGGCGTCGCGGATGTTTTCCATCACCGAGATTCCGGTCTCGCCCTCGATCTCCTCGGTGTTTCCGGAAAGGTCGGTAACGATTAGCTTGGCCATGTCCGCCTCTTGGCTGTATTCGTTCAGCGGCGGTAGCTAGCGCAAACTCGGCCCGAGAACAACCGCGTTTTTTTAAACGAGGAGCCCCATGACCACACCGATCATCCTGTATCACTACAACGCCTCGCCCTACGCCTGGAAGGTCAGGAAGGCACTCGGCATCAAGGGACTCGCCTGGCAGTCGGTGAAGACCCCGGTTACCCTGCCCAAGCCCGATCTGGTGCGCATGACCGGCGGCTATCGCGGCGTGCCGGTGATGCAGTTGGGCGCCGACATCTTTATCGACAGCGGGCTGATCATGGCCGAGCTGGAGGCGCGCTGGCCCGAGCCGACGCTCTATCCGAACGGCAATTCGGGCCTGCCCCAGGGCCTCGCCTTCTGGACCGCGAACTGGTTTACCACCTGCTTCCAGCTGCTAGCCGCCAAGATCGGCGATAAGTTCCCCGACGACTTCAAGGCCGACCGCAAGGCCATGTTCCCGACTATCGACATCGATGCCCTGGCCGCCGGCGCCGAGCCGTTCGGCGCTAAAGGCGCGCAGGCGGCTGCGGAATTCCGCGCCCACGCGGCGCTGGTCAACGAACAGCTCGCGGATGGGCGGGACTTCCTGCAAGGGCCGCGGCCGAGCCGGGCCGATATCGAGGCCGGCTTCCCGCTGGTCTTCGTCGGCCACGTCATGGGCGACCTGGCCTGGCTGATCAAGGGCCTCGACCGGCTCGCACCGTGGTTCGAGAGGCTCGAAGCCCTCGGCGAAGGCGACCGGGCCGATCTCCCAGCGGAGGATGCACAGCGGACCGCCGCCGAAGCGATGCCGGCAGAAACCGGCTTCGACGCCGACGACCCGGTAGACATCGCGCCCGGCACGTCGGTCGTCGTCAAAGCCACCGATGCCAATCGCGGGGAAGTGGCGGGCGAAATCGTCGGCCTCGGCGTCGCCCGCATGTCGGTCCGCCGCCAGGCCGAGGGTGTGGGCGATGTCGTTGTCCACTTCCCGCGCGCCGGCTTCAGGCTGCACGCGGGCTAGATCCCGATCCGTGCCCGGCTTTGCCCTTACCGAAGCGGCGCTGGCGCGGTCGCTCGACCTGATCGCGGCGGAGGATGCCGATGTGGCGCGGGCACTCGAGCACGCCGGCTACCCGCCGGAGCGCCGGCGTCCAACCGGCTTCGCGACCTTGATGCGGATCATCATCGGCCAGCAGCTCTCGACCAAGGCGGCGGCGACGATTGCATCACGGCTCGAAACCGTATTGGTCGGGAATTTCACGCCTGCGGGCTTCCTGGCGCTCGGCGACGAGGAGCTCCGCGCCATCGGTTATTCCCGGCAGAAGATCGTTTATGGACGGGGCCTCGCGGAGGCCATCGCAACCGGCGCGCTCGAACTGGACGGGATGGAACGGCAGTCCGATGAAGACGTCGCCGCCGCCATCTGCGCGCTCAAGGGCTTCGGGCGCTGGTCGGCGGAGATGTATCTGCTGTCGTCGCTCGGCCGGCCCGACATCTGGCCGGCGCATGATGTCGCCGTGCAAGAGGCGGTACGCCGCATCAAGCGGCTCGACACAAGGCCGACGCCCAAAGCCATGGACGAGATCGCCCAACCCTGGCGGCCGCACAGGAGTGCCGTCGCCGTCTTCCTCTGGCACTACTACGCCAACCCGCCATTGTAGCTGTTTATCTGACCAAACCTGTCATTCGCCGACTTGATCGGCGAATCCATGGGGCCGCAGCCGAGGTGGTTCCCCTATGGACCCGCCGGTCAAGCCGTCGGGTGACAGGAGAAGGGAAGCGCCCGTCGAAGCACAAACGGCCGCTCCGGAATCAAAGCAGCCGCAACTGCTGCCCCGGCTCGGGCGGCCGTGCGAAGGACTTGAGATCAACGGTCAGCTTCTCGCGGTTGAAGCCGAGCCGCCTGGCCGCCAGGTGGAAACGCTGAGAGATCATCCGCCCATAGGCGCCCTGGCCGTGCATGCGGGCGCCGAAACGGGGATCGTTCAACCGTCCGCCACGCATTCCCCTAACCAGCGACAGAACATGGCCGGCGCGGTCCGGGAAATGCTCGTTCAGCCAGTCGGCGAACAGGTCCTTGATCTCATGCGGCAGACGCAGGAGCGTATAGCCGGCGCGCCGGGCGCCGGCGTCGTAGGCCGCTTCCAGCAGCGCCTCCAGCTCATGATCATTGATCGCCGGGATCACGGGCGCGGTCATCACGCCGGTCGGGATGCCCGCGCCGGTCAGCTTCCGGATCGCCGCCAGCCTGAGCCGGGGCGCGCTCGCCCGGGGCTCCATCTTGCGCGCCAGCGCCTGATCGAGCGTCGTGAGCGACAGGCTGACCACGGCAAGCCGGCGCTTGGCCATACGCGACAGGATATCGATGTCGCGCACCACCAGATTGGATTTGGTGAGGATCGAGACCGGGTGATTGAAACGGTCGAGCACTTCGAGAATGCCGCGCATCACCCGCCATTGCCGTTCGATCGGCTGATAGGCGTCCGTATTGGTGCCGATCGCGATCGTCCTGGGCTTATAGCCTTCGGCCGAAAGCTCCTTCCCCAGCACGTCCGCCGCGCCCGGCTTGACGAACAGCCGTGTCTCGAAATCGAGCCCCGAGGAGAGCCCGAAATAGGCGTGGCTCGGGCGCGCGAAGCAATAGATGCAGCCATGCTCGCAACCGCGATAGGGGTTGATCGAGCGCTCGAAGGCGAGGTCGGGCGACGACACATAATTGACGATGCTGGCGTCCTTAAGCTCGGTGACCTGGGTAGGTTGCGGGTCTTTGAACCGGTCGAGGCCGCCCCAGCCATCGTCGAAGATCGAGTGGGCGGTGTGCTCGTAGCGGCCTGCCGGATTGCGCGTCGCACCTCTGCCGCGGCGCCCCTCCGGGCGTACCCAGTCACCTTTCTTGCCAACGAGAAAGCCTTGCATATGGCAAGTCTAACATGAGAACAAAACAAGAACAATAGAATTGCTGCGGTGAACCGTTCGAGATTTGCGGCAGACGGCCAAAGGCTGCGTTGTTTGTGGCGCGTATCACGACCATCTGAAGCCGTGAACCAACGAGACAAAGGACCGAAGCCATGTATACGCTGAGTTTAACGAGCGACCTTGCCCCGCGCCGCCATGTCGGCGTCAGCCGCGCATCCCTGCGCCGCCGGGTCTTTCGCCGCCACCGCCGGGCGGAGAGCGCCGCAGGAATAAAAGCCGCAAACTGACCGAACCCCACAAGCCCTCGCAGAAGGTCCGTGCCGGAAACGGCGCGGGCCTTTTGTTTCGGCCACCGGCCGCCTATAAGGGCGCATGGACGGCGCAATCCCTCAGCCGGCGCGATGGCAGCCCGACCTCAGCATGGAGACCGCCGCCGGTGGCCGGGTCGCCGGCATCGACGAGGCCGGCCGGGGCCCCTGGGCCGGACCGGTTGTCGCCGCGGCGGTTATCCTGAATCCGGCGAACATTCCCGCCGGGCTGGACGATTCCAAACGCCTGCGCCCGGCCGTGCGTGAACATCTCTCAGCCGCCCTTCTGACCTCCGCCGAGGTCGGCGTTGGCGCGGCGTCGGTAGATGAGATCGACCGGCTGAACGTCCTGCAAGCCAGCCTGCTCGCCATGCGGCGCGCGGTCGCACAACTGGCCGACCGGCCGGTGTTCTGCCTGGTTGACGGCAACCGCGACCCGGGGCTTGGATGCGCAACCGAGCTGGTCGTCAAAGGCGATCAGCGGTCGCTTTCCATCGCCGCGGCCAGCATTGTCGCCAAAACCGTCCGCGACCGGCTGATGCGCCGCCTTGCCGCCCGCTATCCCGACTATGGATGGGAGAAAAACGCAGGATATGGTGTGCCGGCCCACCGACATGCACTAGAGCTTGTAGGCATTTCCCCTCATCACCGCAAAAGCTTTCGGCCCATTTTAGAGTTAATAGATTAAGTCAATTTGTTAACTTCTTGATTCCAGTATAAGATTCCTATTGACGCGAGTCCGCTCTTGACTCAGACTGCGCGCGATTTCGCAAAAGGGCGAGCATAATGGGCAAACGCGACGGACAGGATTTGCCGTTGGACAGCATTCTCGAGGGCGACTGCATCGAGGTGATGCGGGGCCTGCCCGAGGCGTCCGTCGACCTGATCTTCGCCGATCCGCCCTACAACCTGCAGCTCGAACAAGACCTGCGCCGGCCCGACAACTCCAAGGTCGACGCGGTCGACGATCACTGGGACCGGTTCGACAGCTTCGAAGCCTATGACAGCTTCACCCGCGACTGGCTCGCCGCCGCCAAGCGGGTGTTGAAAGATACGGGCACGCTCTGGGTCATCGGCAGCTATCACAATATCTTCCGCGTCGGCACGGCGGTTCAGGATCTCGGCTTTTGGATCCAGAACGACATCATCTGGCGCAAGTCGAACCCGATGCCCAATTTCCGCGGCACCCGCTGTACCAACGCGCACGAGACCCTGATCTGGGCGGCCAAGTCCAAGGCACAGAAGAGCTACACCTTCAACTATCAGGCGCTCAAGGCGATGAACGGCGATCTGCAGATGCGCTCGGACTGGCGCCTGCCGATCTGCTCCGGCAGCGAGCGTATCCGCGTCAACGGCGAGAAGGGCCATGCGACCCAGAAGCCGGAGGCCCTGCTCTATCGCGTTCTCATGGCGACGACCGCGCCGGGCCAGGTGGTCCTCGATCCGTTTTTCGGCTCCGGCACGACCGGCGCGGTCGCCAAAAAGCTGCGCCGCCACTATGTCGGCATCGAGCGGGAGCGGGCCTATATCAAGATCGCCGCCGAGCGTATCGGCAAGGTCAGTCCGCTAAGCGAAGAAGACGCCGAGTTCACACCCTCGCCGAAGTCCCAGCCGCGCATCCCGTTCGGGACGGTTGTCGAGCGCGGCCTGATCGAGGCCGGCGCCAAGCTCTACGACCCGCAGAAGCGCCACGCGGCCCGTGTGCGCTCCGACGGCACGCTGTCGACCCACGAGACCACCGGATCGATTCACCAGGTCGGCGCTCATGTGCAGCGGGCGCCCGCCTGCAACGGCTGGACGTTCTGGCACTTCAAAAAGGGCAACAGCTACATACCTATAGACACGCTGCGCCAGCGCATCCGAACGGAGATGGCGGCGCGCGCCGGATGACCGCAGGAGCCGACGATGGCTTTGAACATGCGCTTGATGACCAGGTATGTCGGGCTTGGCGCCGTCGCCATGGGCGCCGTCTTTGCGATGACCCTGTCGGACCGGCTGCCGCAATCCGATCCGGCGCCGGGCCGGGTCGGCGCGCTGGCGGCGCTCGACCATAACAAGTTGGCGCTGCAGTCATCGGACAGCGGCAGCGCGCTCGTCTCGCGCGACAGCGGGACCAGCGGGGCAATTAAGCTGAACTCGTCGGCCTATCTCACCGACGTGCTTCACGACCACGTCAAGACCCTGGAGAACTGGCAACTGCCGGCCAAGTCCGATGCCATTTCTCTATTCGACATCGAAGCCGACAAGATCTGCGTCTATCCGCCCCAGGCCGGGCCGCAGAACGGAAAGTTCGATCAGCTTGCCGGGCGGCTTATCGCGCTTGAATCCGGTCAGCCGGTGCTCGAGCGCACCGTCTGGTACGTCGTGGTGTTTCCCGTCAACCGGCCGGCCATCGCCGTACCGCACCGCCGGGGGATCTACCCCAAGGAGGCCGCGTGCGCGCAATTTGCGACCGCGGCGTTCACCTTCGAGCGTAACACCGGCCAGGTCACCGCGCTCGACCCGATCCTGGTTTCGCTTTCCGACGGCTAATCGGCATCGAACGACGCCAGAGCGTGCCGGACGATTTTTCGCATCACGCTGGGCAGCGCGAGTTCGTCCAGCTCCCCAATCGGCGCCCAGATCCCATCCGCAATATCCTGGCAGGCACTCAGGCGCGCCGTCATCACCTGCAATTCGAGCCGGAAATGCGTGAAGACATGGCTTACCCCGCCATCGGTAGCGCGCCATTCGTCCCCGGCCAGCTCACCAGCTAACGGAAATCCGTCCGCCCCGCCGTCGGCCCCTTCCGTCCAGGGACTCGAGGGCACCTCCAGCATGCCACCGAGAAGGCCGTTATCGGGCCGGCGGCGCAGCAGCACCTTGCCGTCGGCCTCGAGCCAATAGGCGGTGCCGTAGCGGGTGGGGCGCTCGGCCTTCTTCTCCTTTCGCGGATAAGACTCGGGCGCGCCTTCGGCGTAGGCCCGGCAGTCCTCGGCCACCGGGCAAGACCGGCAATTGGGCCCGCGCGGCGTGCAGACGGTGGCGCCGAGATCCATCATGGCCTGCGCAAAATCGCCGGCCCGTTTGTCAGGCACCAACGACTGCGCGATGCGGCGGAACTCGGCCTTTGCCCTGGCCGGCGGCGTTTCCAAGGCGCGGTGGCGCGCCAGTACCCGCTCGACATTGCCGTCGACCGCGGCCACCGGCGCATCGAAGGCGATGGCAGCGATCGCGGCGGCGGTATAGGGACCGATTCCCGGAAGCTCTTGCAGCGCGGCGACGTCCCGCGGGAAGCGCCCGCCATGGTCCGCTGCAACGATCCGCGCCGCCGCGTGCAGGTTGCGCGCCCGGGCGTAGTAGCCGAGTCCGGCCCAGCGGGCCAAAACGTCGTCCCGGTCCGCCGCGGCGAGCGCCGCCACCGTCGGCCAGCGCGCAATGAAATCCCGGAAATAGGGGCCGACCGTGACAACGGTGGTTTGCTGCAGCATGATCTCGGACAGCCAAACGTGATAGGGGTTGGGCGCCTCGTCCGGCTCCGCGCGCCAGGGCAGGCGGCGCCGGTGGCGGTCGTACCAGCCGAGCAGCCGGCCGGCGAAATCGGAATTTTTGCCGCAACCGGCCTCGCGGCCCTGTTGTGCGGCGCCCGTGAATGGCATACTGCGTCTTCGACCCCGTTCTGCGCCCAAAGCGAAAGCGTCCATGACCCGCCGCCTAAAATCCGCGTCCAGATCACCGGGCCAGCCGGCGCGGCAGGGCGGCTCCCGGCAGGTGGCGCGGTTCCTGCCGGCGCTGGCCCGCAAGGCCTACCGCAAATACGGCTTCACCGAAAGTAGCGTCATCACCCGGTGGCGGGAAATTGTCGGAGCCCGGCTCGCGGCCCGGACCGCGCCCGCCAAGGTGACCTTTCCGCAAGGCCGGCGCCACGGCGGCACCTTGCATATCATCGCCGAGGCCGGCGGCGCGGTCGAGCTGCAGCATCTCGAGTCGCTGGTCATCGAACGCATCAACGGGTTCTACGGATATGGCGCAATCGCCCGGATCGCCATCACCCAGGCGCCGGTCGCCATGGTTCGCCGGGCCCGCCGGCGGGCGCCTGTGACAGTGAATCGCGAAACCGCGAAGAAGCTGCAAAGGCAACTCGACGGAATCGGCGGCGAGTCGCTGAAATCGGCGCTTTCAAGCCTCGGCTTGGGCGTGCTATCCGATGCGCCGGAAAAATCGCCGTAATTGGCCGCCGCACGGCGCATCGAGGCTTTGCAAAACACACAAGATTTAGTAGGTGTAACACAAATGACATACGAGAAGAGCCTCATTTCCCAGCGCTTTTGGACAATGCTTGCTGGTCTTGCGCTGATCGCGCTCGCCGGCTGCGGCGAATCCGGCAACGACGCCACCGGGGCCGTGGATACGAACGCGGCGCCGGTCGAGACGGCGGGCAACGCGATCATTCCGCCCGCGGACGCTGCCGAGGCACCCGCCGATATCGGGCCGCGCGGCGAGATTCTCGGCGATATCGTGCTCGGCGCGGCGGATGCGCCGGTCGAGGTTATCGAATACGGATCGCTCACCTGCGGCGGCTGCGCCCGGTTTCACGAAGTGGTCCTCCCGGAGCTCAAGAAGAAATATATCGAGACCGGCAAGGTCCGCTTCGTGTTCCGCCATTTCGTGCGCGACCCGGCCGACCTCGCGGCGTCGAAGATCACCCGCTGTCAGGGCGTGGAGCGCTACTATCCGCTGCTCGACCTGTTCTTCGCACGCCAGCACAACTGGCTGAACAACGATTACGAGGCCAATCTGGCCAATCTGTCGCGGCGTGCCGGACTGGGCAAGGCCAAGCTCGAC
>JAKSBY010000715.1 GCA_022360855.1 Sphingomonadales bacterium
AGCCGGCGGAGATCGGCGCCCAGCTCCAGCGTATCGGCGCCGGCAAGGGGCAGGCGCACCAGCCCATTGACGCCAAAGCCCGTGGCCGGCACGTCGAACTGGTCGAGCACCGGGCGCGTGGTGGCCCTGAGATCGTCGACGGCGACGAATTGATTCTCGAAATCCCGATCCTGCCAATAGGCGTTGAGGCGCCAGATCGGCCCGGACGCACCCCCCACATGTAAAAGGCTGAGCGACACATTGCGTGCCTCGGTACGGTTGGTTGCGTCGACCAGCCCGTTGACACGGTTCTCTTCAAAGAGGCCGGCGCTGAGCTTCAGCTTCGTGCGGCCCGAGATTGCGGCCTCGACGGTGCCGGAGACCGTCCAGGCATCCGACGCGGCGGGCACGTCCGCGGCCCCGCGCTGGTCCGGACCGACCAGGAAATAGCCGTCGGACCGCTGCCCGGCCGCGCGCGCCGAGACGGTCACGCCGTCGAACACGACCGCGCCAGCGCCGGAGCCTTCAAGGGTCGTGAATGCACCGCCCCGAAGGGCCCCGGAGAAGCCGGTATCCGTGTTAGCGGCGGAGATCAGCTCGATCGTACCGGCCAGCGCGCCGCTCCCCCAGGGCCCGGCGCCGCCGCCTTTGACGACGTCGATCCGGTCCAAAGCGGCGGCGTCGAGCGCCGACCAGTAGACCCAGCCGCCGAAGGGATCGTTGAGGGGAATGCCATCGCGCAGGACCAGGGTGCGCCCGGCCCCGTTGGGGCCGATACCGCGTAGGGTGATCCCCTGCGTTGTCGGGTGCGCCACCCGGCTGGAGGCGCGGCGAAACAGGCTGACCCCGGGCACCCGGCGCAGGATGTCGTCGAGCCGGGTTTGCGGCGCGGTGAGCAGCCCGGCACTGTCGAGGCCCGCATAGGCAAACGCCTTGCGCGACGGGCTCGGCGGCAGGCGCGCGGCCGAGACCTCCAGCCGGTCGAGCTCCTGCGACGCGAGCGGAGCCGGGGCCGCGACAAGCGCGCTAGCGCTCGCGAGCGCCGCGCACGTCTTGTTCAGAAACCGCATCCGCGGTATTCCCGAAGCTCTGTCGAATATAGGTCAGCACGGCCCCCAGCTCCCGGTCGGAAAGCTGTGGGAATCCCGGCATCACATTGCCCCAGTCGCTGGTGCCGGGCTCGCTGAACTCGGTTCCCGCCAACACGTACTGAATCAGCGCCTTTGCATCGCCGAGGACGATCTCGGATTCGGCCAAAGCCGGTTGCTGGAACGGGACGCCGTAGCCGTCGGCCTGATGGCAGGTCAGGCAGTGTTCGCGATAAAGCGGCGCACCCGCCGGTTCGGCCTCGCCGGCTCCGGCCCAAAGGATCGTCGCCAGGAATGCGGCGACACTAGCTCCCCTCATAGGTGATGCGCCAGACGCGGCCCTTCATGCTGTCGGAGATGTAAAGCGCGCCATCCGGGCCCACCGCGACGCCGGTGGGGCGGAAGCGGGCATTGCGCGGGTTGGCCAGCTCCTCGGCGCCGGCAAAGCCGTCGGCGAAGACCGACCAGTCGCCAGTCGGCGCGCCGTTCTCGAACGGGATGAACACCACGTTGAACCCGGCCTGCGGCAGGGGCGCCCGGTTCCACGAGCCGTGGAAGGCAAGGAAGGCGCCGCCGTGATAGGTCTCCGGGAAGGCGCCACCGGTATAGAAAACCAGATCGTTCGGCGCCCAATGCGCGGGAAAACCGATCGCCGGGTCCGTATAGATCCCCTGCGTTGCCTCGGTCTTGCCGTCGCCGCCATATTCCGGCGCGGTGATGCGCTTGTCTTGCCGGTGATTCCAATAGGTATAGGGCCAACCATAGTTGCCGCCGTCGGCCGCCTGGTGGAACTCCTCCGACGGCAGGTCCGCGTTGTCTTCATCGGAATAGAAATCCGGCCAAAAGGCGGAGAGCTGGTCACGGCCATGCGTGCCGAAGAATAGCGCGCCCGCCTCGAAATTCCAGTCGAGCGCCATGGCGTTGCGCGTACCCGTGGCGTAGCGGTGGCCGTCGGCCTCCTGGGTTTGGCCGGGAACGTCTGCGGAAAAGCGCCAGATGCCCGACTGCCGCTCGAGCTGCTGACACGGCACCTGGCCCGGGCTGCCCTTGGTGCGCATCTTGACCTGGCAGGCATTGGACGGCGCGCCGATCGAGACGTAGAGGTTGCCCGCTTCATCAAAGGTGAAGGGCTTGACGGCGTGCTGGCGCTGCTCGGGGAAGTCGGAGATCATCAGTTCGGGATCACCGCTTGGCATCAGGTCGCTGCCTGCAAAGGAAAACCGCCAGATGGCGTCGTCGCTGCCGAAATAGAGCTGGCCTTTGTAAAAGCCGATACCGGTGCCTTCGATGTCGCCGAAACGGCGGATGACGTCGGCCTCGCCATCGCCGTCGGAATCGCGCAGCGCGACGATGCCGCTGCCGTCGGACTTGCGCCGCAGGGCCAGGTAAACCGCGCCATCACTCCGGACCGCCATATGCCGGCCGCGGCCGAGATTATCGGCAAACACCGTCGCTGTGAATCCTTGCGGCACGGTGATGCCGGTTTCGTCCGCCGCCAAGGCAGACACGGTCCAGCCGGCCAAGCCAAGAATTAAAGAAAATCCGCCGATCGACTTCATGACGCCATCCTCGCTCTCTGATTTTGCGGCAGTCTAGGTCATGGCCCTGAAGACTGGAAGGGGCTTACGGGACACGGATTTGTGAGACTCGCTTGCAAGACGGCCCACGACCCGGTAAGCGGGCACGGTTTTTGTGTGAGGCCGTCATGAGTCTGAATATCAGCAACCCCGAAACGCTTGATCTGATAATGTGCCGGCGCTCGGTCGTGGCGCGCAACATGGTGCCGCCCGGCCCGGACGCGGAGGCATTGCAAAAAATCCTGACCGCCGGCATGCGCGTGCCCGACCACGGCAAGCTCGCGCCCTGGCGCTTTCTCGTCTTCCAGGGCGCGGCGCGGGCCCGTTTCGGCGATCTCATCGCCGACGCCTACACCGAGGAGACGGGTCAGACCTCCGGCCCCACGCTGAAGGGCCTGCGCGGCTTTCCTGCCCAAGCGCCCGTGCTTGTGACGGTTGCTTCCGTGCCGTCCGACGCCAAGCCGATCCCCGATTGGGAACAGCGGCTTTCCGCCGGCGCGGTCTGCCAGACCCTGCTGATCGCCGCCCATGCTCTCGGCTATGTGGGCCAATGGCTGACCGGCTGGGCAGCCTATAGCGACGGCGTGCACCGGCGGCTCGAACTGCCTGAAGGCGCCCGGATCGCCGGCTTTCTGTTCTTCGGCAGCCAGGGGGAAGCGCCGGCCGAGCGCGCCCGGCCGGCCTTCGACGATATCGTCACCCACTGGCCCGAAGACTGATCAGGCCGGGCCCGCGTCGTGTTAGTTTGAGCTGGCCGTATCGGTCTGATCCAGGAGCGACGCCAGTTCTTCGCCGTCGAGCTCGTGAACCGAGTCGATGCCGCAGAACTCGTTGCCGATCTTGATACGGTCGTATTTCGCGCCGCACAGCCGGTTCATACGCTGCGCCGAAAAGCCGATGCGCTTGGCGCTCTCAAGGGGCGAGCAAACGGCCCTGAGATCGACCCGATAGGCGTCTTCGGATTTGTCCCAAACAACGATCGTCTGGGAGTCGATCTTCTTCCAGTCGGCCACTTCCTGCTTGTAGAAACAGTCGCCCGCGACTGCCGGGGATGCGACCAAAGCACCGGCGGTAAAGCTCGCCGCCAAAACCCCGCTGACCAATTTGCGTCTGTAGATTCCTCGCATGTCGTACTCCATCGGTTGGATACCTGTCGTGATCCCACTCTCCCCTTGTCTCCAACCGCAGATGACGGTCGAGGAGTTTTCGGGCTCGCGGCGGCACCATATCAAACCGATATACTTACGCCTGGGCTTTGCGGTGAGTTGCCTCGAAAATGCGTCGGACCGCATCCCGACCGCTCTCGGCAGCCGGGGCAAGTGAAGCTTCGATGCAACGGCGCCGGATTTTTCCTCGCAAACCAACGATTCGCACTTGTCGGCAAAACGATAAACGGTCACTGTAGCAATGAGCGAATTGCGGCTTCATTGATAAGTGACGGGAGGGGAGGCGCCACAGGCTGCCTCGATAGTCATGTCAAGAGACAGGCGTCAGCTTTTTGAACATCTCATCCGAACGTATCGCAGAGCGTTCCGGTCGACGCCGCAGTTTGACAAGCACCAACCGTTGGACGACCGGATCTCGCTTTTGACGCGCGCGATCGCTACGGGCGTGCCGATTCGGCCGCAGGTGCGCTCGACCTCTAACGGCCCGGGCGACGCCGGCTCCGATTAGGCGGTCGTCTCCAGATCCGCCCCGGATCGCGCTTCGGCAAATCCCTGCATCACCGCCTCGAACGGTAGCATGATCGAGCCGTGCCGGGACTTGTGCTCAACCGCCGGCAGAAAGATCTCCAGTTCCGACCACGCGCCGGTGGGTGGTGGCCCTTCGCCTGCCAACATGGCGCGCATGGCTTCCGCAACCGGTGCGAAATCCGCCTCGGTCTTGCCGATGATCCGGCCGGCGACCAGCGAGCAGGCGGCCTGGCCGAGGGCGCAGGCCTTCACTTCCTGGCCGTAGCCTGTAATCACGCCTTTCTCAATCTTGAGATCGACCGTCACGCGGCTGCCGCAGATTCGGCTGGTGCGCGTCACCGTCACGTCCGGATCGCCCAGCCGCTCGGTCAGCGGAATCGCCATGGCCAGTCGCAGGATTTTGGTGTTGTAAAGCTCGCTCATCCCGCGCGCCGCCAAGTTGTGCCTCCGGGTCCGTCCTCAAGGACGATACCCCTGGCCTTGAGGTCGTCACGAATCTTATCGGCGGCGGCGAAGTCCCTGCTGTTCCGCGCCGTGATACGCTCGGCAATCAGCCCCTCGATTTTGTCCGCCGACAGATCGTCGTCTGCGCCCTGACCCTGAAACCACTGCTCCGCACTCATCGACCTGAGGCCCATCAGCTCCAACCCGGCGCGTAGCGCTGCCGGGCTGCTGAGCGCTTCCAGCTCCGCCAGCGCTTTCGGCGTGTTGAGATCGTCTTCGAGCGCGGTGACGACGCTTCCAGGCACCTCGCCGGGCTCAACACCCTCGGTGAGGCGATACCAGCGGTCGAGGCGGCGCTTCTGCTCTTTTACCAGCTCGGTCGAGAAATCCAGCGGCTGACGGTAGTGCGCGGTCAGCAGGGTGAGCCGCAGCGCCTCTCCGGGAAATTGCCTGGCCAGTTCGTGGATGGTCGCCACATTGCCGAGGGACTTGGACATCTTCTCCCGGTCCACCGTCACATAGCCGTTATGGACCCAGTGGCGCACAAAGAGCGTGCCATGCGCGCACTGGCTCTGGGCGATCTCGTTCTCATGGTGCGGGAAGATCAGATCCTGACCGCCGCCGTGGATATCGATGGTCTCGCCGAGATGCTTCTCGATCATGCAGGAGCATTCCAGATGCCAGCCCGGCCGGCCGCGGCCCCACGGGCTTTCCCAGCCCGGCTGATCGTCGGTCGACGGCTTCCACAAAACGAAATCGGTGGGCGATTTCTTGTAGGGCGCCACTTCGACCCGGGCACCGGCCTCGAGCTCGTCCGGCGAATGCCGCGAAAGCTGGCCGTAATCGGCCATGGAGGGGACGTGAAACAGCACGTGTCCTTCGGCCTCGTAGGCATGGCCCTTTTCGATCAGCTCCGCGATCATCGCCCGCATCTCACCCAGATGCTCGGTTGCCCGTGGCTCGATGGTCGGCGGCAGCACGCCGAGCGACGCCATGTCCTGGTGGTAGATCTCCGTATAGCGCGCGGAGATCACGTCGATGCCGACGCCTTCCGCCGTGGCCTGGTCCATGATCTTGTCGTCGATATCGGTGATGTTGCGGGCGTAGACCACGGCGTCTTCGCCGTAACGGCGCCTGAGCAGCCGGAACAGGAGGTCGAAGACGATCGCAGGCCGGCCATTGCCGATATGCGCGTAGTTGTAGACCGTGGGCCCGCAGACATACATGGTCACCCGCTCAGGGTCGGCGGGCGTGAAATCCTGCTTGGCGCGGGCCAGGGTATTGTACAGCCGCAAAGTCATCCGGGCTCTCTACTCAAAAGCTGGCGCAATCGCCAGATTTTCCAACAGTTTTTTGCCCGCTCCTCAAAAATATTTGACTTGCTATTTTGAACGATCTGAATAGATCATCAGCCATTGCGGTCGCAAAACCTCCCCGCCGTACGCGGGGGATCCGTTGCTGGGCCCAACTGCCGAAACGCGATGAACCGGCCAAGGGCTCAGACCGTACAACCCTGAAGGTACGGCTCTGATCTCATCCGAATTCAGACCCGCCTTCAAAACGACTTGAGAGGCGAAGCTATGGACGCAGTTGTGAATCGGCTGAGAGACCGGGCCGGAACCGAACTCCCCGACTCTGCCAATGACGAGCGGCCCAGCCGCGAAGAGGCCGAAGCTGCCGTCGAAACCTTGATCCGCTGGGCCGGCGACGACCCGAACCGCGAGGGCCTGCGCGACACGCCGCGGCGCGTGGCCGACTCTTACGAGGAGTTCTTCGCTGGCTACGACGAGGACCCGCATGCGATCCTGTCGCGCACCTTCGAGGAGGTCGAGGGGTACGACGACATGGTCGTGCTGCGCGATATCGAGGTCATCAGCCATTGCGAGCACCACATGGTGCCGGTGATCGGCAAGGCGCACCTCGCCTACATGCCCAACGGCAAGGTCGTCGGCATTTCCAAGCTGGCCCGCGTCGTCGATGCCTTCGCCAAGCGCCTGCAGACCCAGGAGACCATGACCGCCCAGATTGCCGACGCCATCGAGCAGGTGCTGGACGCCAGGGGCGTCGCGCTGATTATCGATGCCGAGCATCAGTGCATGACGACACGCGGCGTAAAAAAGCCGGGCGTTTCGACCATCACCACGCAGTTCCGCGGCGTGTTCGCCGAAGACAAAGAGCTGGAGCGGCGCTTTTGGGAGGTCGTGAAGGGTTAGCCCATGGCTGGCCCGTTCCCGCCGCAGTCCGAATTCAGCGCGGACGAGATCGAGATGGGCGGCCGGCTGGCGCCCAAGTGGGACGCCGGCGGGCTGGTGACGGCCGTCGCCACCGATGCGGCGACGGGCGACCTCCTCATGGTCGCGCATATGAATGCCGAGGCGCTGCAGAAGACGCTGGAGACCGGCCAGGCGCATTACTGGAGCCGCAGCCGCCAGGAGCTCTGGCACAAGGGCGCAACGTCGGGAAATATGCAGATCGTCCGGGAAATCCGCATCGACTGCGACCAGGACGCGGTTTGGCTCAAGGTCGAGCAGCAGGGGCCCGGCGCCTGCCATGTCGGCTATCGCAGCTGCTTCTACCGCATCGTCAGAACGGCCGACGGCGTCGCCACCCTGGAGATCACCGAGGCCCCGGCAGGCGAAAAATAAGACTCGCCTTTTCGCCGCTTCGCGTATAATTCCGGCGCGATGAGCAAGCTCGATATTGTTCAGATTCCGGTCCTTCACGACAACTACGTCTACCTGGCGCATGACCAGGAAAGCCAGGCGACCGCGGTCGTTGACCCGGCGGTGGCCGACCCGGTCTTCGAAGAGCTCGACCGGCGCGGCTGGACTCTGACCCACATCCTGAACACGCACCACCATTTCGACCATGTCGGCGGCAACGAAGAGATCAAGGCCCGCACCGGTTGCACGATCGTCGGCCCGCGCGCCGACCGCGACCGCATTCCCGGCATCGATATCGAGGTCGGCGAAGGCGACACCTACGCGCTCGGCAATGCGGTTGCCCAGGTCTATGACGTGCCGGGCCACACGCGCGGCCATATCGCCTACTGGTTCGCCGACTCCGATGCGCTTTTCTGCGGCGACACCCTGTTTTCCATGGGCTGCGGCCGGCTGTTCGAAGGCACAGCCGAGACCATGTGGCCGTCGTTGCAGAAATTGATGAAACTACCGGAATCGACCCGGGTCTACTGCGCCCATGAATACACCGCCGCCAACGGCGCCTTCGCGCTTTCGGTAGAGCCCAAAAATCCGGACCTGCAGGCACGTATGGCGGAGGTCGAGGCGTTGCGCGCCAAGGACCGACCCACCGTGCCGTCGACGCTCGGCGTCGAGCTCAGGACCAACCCGTTCCTCAGACCCATGAGCCCGGAGATCCAAGCCAGCGTGGGACTGCCCGGCGGCGAATTGGTCGAGGTATTCCGGCGCACGCGTAACGCCAAAGATAATTTTTGACAGCGACAACAAACGAGCGAGGAAATCATGAAAAAACTAAAACGGATGACGTTTATGACAGCGATAGGCGTGGGCCTGGCCGCAGGCCCGGCACTCAGTGACGAGGATCCCTTTATCTGGCTCGAGGAGGTCGAGGGCGAGCGTGCGCTCGACTGGGTTCGGGAGCAAAATGCACGGTCGCTGAAAATCCTCGAAGGCGATGCGCGCTTCGAGGCGATCCGCGCCGAGGCGGAAGACATCTACACCGCCACCGACCGTATCCCCTATGGCGGGATACTTGGAGACGAGGTCCACAATTTCTGGCAGGACGACGACAATGTGCGTGGCCTTTGGCGTAAGACCAGCCTTAAGAGCTACGCCACCGATGCACCGGAATGGGAGACCCTCCTCGATCTCGACAAGCTGGCCGAGGCGGAAGGCGAGAACTGGGTCTATAAGGGCCGCGACTGCCTCGGCCCGGACCACACGCGCTGCCTGATCCGGCTGTCCCGCGGCGGCGGCGACGCCGTGGTCGTTCGCGAGTTCGACACGGTCAGCAAGTCCTTTGTCAACGGTGGCTTCGAGCTTGCCGAAGGCAAGCAGTGGACCGCCTGGATCGATGCCGACACCGTGCTCGTCGCTACCGGAAACGGCGGCGGCACAATGAACACGTCTGGCTATCCGCGCATGGTCCGCGTCTGGAAGCGCGGCACCGGCGTCGCCGACGCCAAGCTCGTTTTCGAAGGCGCCGAAGACGATGCCTTCGCCTTCCCCACGACGAGCATCCGCGAGGAGGGCACGACCGCCCTGATCATCAAGGCGCCGGATTTCTTCTCCCAGACCCTTTTCCTGCTGGACGAAACCGGCGAGACGGTGATGCTGGAGCTGCCCGAGGATGTGAATTTCCAAGATGTCCTCGGTGGGCATTTGCTGGCGCTTTTGCGCTCCGACTGGAGGGTCGGCGACGCGACCTTTGCCAAAGGCTCGCTGATCTCCGTCGCCCTGGACGACCTCGCAGACGGCGGCGGCATCCGGACCGCGCAAGCCGTCGTGACGCCAAGCGAGGGCCGTTCGATCGACGGCGTATCGGTGACCAGGGACCGGGTGCTCGTTGCCATGCTCGACGATGTGAAGGGCGTGCTGGCCACCGCAAAACCCGGCACCGATGGCTGGACCACGCGCGAGGTCGCCATGCCCGAGAACGGCACCTTGGAGGTCGTTTCCACCGACGCTTATTCCGATGCGGCCCTCGTCAACTACGAGAGCTTCCTCGTGCCGGACACGCTTTACCTCGTAGGCGACGGCGGCGCACCTAAGCCGATCAAGTCCCTGCCCGCCCGCTTCGATGCAGCGCCCTACACCACGGAGCAGCGCTTCGCTACCTCCGCGGACGGCACCAAAGTCCCCTATTTCGTGGTGCGGTCCAAGGACCTCGCCATGGACGGCACGGCGCCGACCATGGTCTACGGTTATGGCGGCTTCGAGATCTCGATTTCACCGAGCTACGCCTCGCCGCTGACCAAGGCGTGGCTGGAGGCCGGCGGCGTCTACGTGGCGGCCAATATCCGGGGCGGCGGCGAGTTCGGCCCGGAATGGCATCAGTCGGCGCTGAAATACAACCGCCAGCGGGCCTTTGACGACTTCATCGCCGTGGCCGAGGACCTGATCGCGAACAAGATCACCTCGCCGCGCCATCTCGGCATCCGCGGTGGCTCCAACGGCGGGCTCCTGGTCGGCGCCACCTTCACCCAGCGGCCGGACCTGTTCAACGCGGTGATCTGCGCCGTGCCGCTTTTGGACATGCTGCGCTACCACATGCTTTTGGCCGGCGCGTCCTGGATCGGCGAATACGGCGACCCGGAAGACGCCAAGATGGCGGACTACATCCGCACCTACTCGCCCTATCAGAACGTGAAGGCCGATGCCGAGTACCCCGAGGTGTTCTTCTTCACCTCCACCAAGGATGACCGCGTGCATCCCGGCCATGCCCGCAAGATGGTCGCCAGGATGAGCGCCCAGGGCCACCCGGTCCTCTATTACGAAAACACCGAAGGCGGCCATTCGGCGGCGGCGAACCTGAAACAGCGCGCCTATACCGATGCCCTGCAGGCGGTCTATCTGATGCGCAAACTGATGGACGAAAACGAGAGCTAAACGGCCAATGAGCTCGGCCGGGGGCGCGCGCGTTTCCCTCGTTCCACCGCAGAAAGCCGGCGTTTCGTCGCCTAATGGTGGCGACGGGCGCCGGCTCCTCTAGAAAACCGCGAGAGAGGGGAATGAAAATGAAAAAATACGCCTATTGGAAATCGGTCCGACTCGGATTATCGGCCGTTACGCTCGCGGTCGCCCTGGCCCTGCCGACGGGCGCCGAAGAAACGGCCACGGCAGACGATACCTATGTCTGGGACCTGAGCGATATCTACGCAACGCCCGAGGCCTGGGAGGCGGAGCGGCAGCGGCTGCTGGAAAAGGTCCCGACCCTCGCCAACTACAAGGGCACTCTCGGCAAGAGCGCGGCGGCGCTCCTGGAAGCTCAGGACGACATCTCCACCACCTATAAGGAGGTCGGACGGCTCTATACCTACGCGTTCCTGAAGGGCGACGAAAACCTCGGCGACGCCAAGGGGCAAGAGAATCGCGGCCTGGCCACGGCGCTGCTGTCGCAATTCGGCCAGGTGACCAGCTATGTGGCACCGGAGATCCTGGAAGTCGGCGAAAAGAAGATCGAACGCTTCATCAGGAAAGAGCCCGGGCTGGCGAAGCACGCCTTCGGCCTGCGCGATACCTTGCGCCGCGCGCCGCATACCCTGGGCAAAGAGGCGGAGCAGGTGATCGCCGCGACCGCCGACATGCAGTCCGGCATCGGGCGCATCTACTCGGTGTTCGCCAATTCGGAAGTGCCGTGGCCGACCGTGACCTTGAGCACCGGCGAGGAGGTCACGGTCAATCAGGCCAACTACGCCAAATACCGGACGGTACAGAGCCGCGAGGACCGCAAGGAAATCTTCGATGCCTTCTGGGGCACCTGGAACACTTACGAAAACACCTTCGGCCAGAACCTCAATACCCATGTCAAAGCGCACATCTTCAACGCCAAGACGCGAAAATACGAGAGCGCGCTGGCCTCGGCACTGGCCGGCGACAACATCCCGGTGAAGGTCTACAAGACCCTGGTGGAGGTCACAAACGAGAGCCTGCCGGCGCTGCACCGCTATTTCAAGCTGCGCCAGCGCATGCTCGGCCTCGACGACATCCACTATTACGACATCTACCCGGACCTGGTGGATCTCGACCGTTCCTACACCGTGGACGAGGCCATCGACCTGACCCTGGCCACCTCGAAGATGCTCGGCGACGATTATGTCGCGCTGATTGCCCAAGGCATCGACAGCCGCTGGATGCATCTCTTCCCGCAACAGGGCAAACGCTCGGGCGCCTATATGATGGGCTTCGCCTACGACGTGCACCCCTATCTGCTGTTGAACTTCAACGGCGGCTATGACGAC
>JAKSBY010000142.1 GCA_022360855.1 Sphingomonadales bacterium
CCCGGCTCCTGGTGGCCCGACTGGCACAACTGGCTGAAGCGCAAGTCGGGCAAGAAAGCCCCGGCCCGCGAGCCCGGCGCGCATAAGAAATACCCGGCAATCGAGGATGCCCCAGGGCGATATGTGAAGGTGAAGGCTTAGAGGAACTTCCAGATGGTAGTTCAGTCGCCGAATTCGGGCGGCTCGTGCGGTTTGTGTACAGGAAACTTAAGTTCAACGCCGTGATCAGGCCCGAAACGGCGTAGCATAACATCGCCCAGGCGTTCTGGTGCCTTAACGGCATTCTGCAAAATATCCCGAACTTTCTCTTCCATTGAAACACCATTTTTAGCCGCGCGTAGACGCAGCAGTTCGTAAGTTTTGCTATCCAAATTAACGGTATTGATAGCGGGCATAACGACCTTCTCAGGGCAAGCGGCTTAACAATACCACACGGCCGCTAAGGTACGGGGGCGTTAGATTTCGCGCAACGAGCTCTCTGCACTCTACTACCTGTCATTCGCCGGCACTACCTGTCATTCGCCGGCGAATCCATGGAGCGGCAGTCGAGGCGTTTGCGATATGGACCCGCCGATCAAGTCGGCGGGTGACAAATGAAAGACGGGGAAATCCAAGCGCGCGCTACCTTAGCTGTCTTTCGCCAGTGCCTTGAAGACGCCCCAGAGGGTCTTTACGGCTTGCTCGGATAAGCTGGCGGATTGCAGCAGGTTGCGCAGGCCGGCGACCATGCGGTCACGGCGTTCGGGCGGGTGGAAGAAGCCGCGCGCGTCGAGCTCGGCTTCGAGGTAAGCCATCAGCGCGATCAGGTCTTCCTTCTTGGCCGGGCCGGCATAGGGGCCGTCTTCGTCGAGCAGGCGCTTGCCCGGCGTTTCGTCCCCGGCCTTGAACCACTCGTAAGCGACGATGATCACGGCCTGGGCCAGGTTCAGCGAGCCGAAGGCCGGGTTCACGGGCACCGTGAGCACGGTGTCGGCCAACAGCACGTCCTCATTGGCGAGGCCCGAGCGCTCGGGCCCGAACAGGATGCCCGAGCGGCCGCCTTCGGCCGCTGCCTGGCGCATTTCCCCGGCCGCGTGAGCCGGCGTGACGACGGGCTTGGCCATGGCGCGGTCGCGCACCGTGGCGGCATAGACGTGGTTGAGATCGGCGACCGCCTGTTCCGTCGTCTCGAAAACCCGCGCGCCGTCCAGCACCGCGTCCGCGCCCGAGGCCGCCGGGCCGGCCGCCGGGTTGGGCCAGCCGTCGCGTGGTGCCACCAGGCGCATCTCGGTCAGCGCGAAGTTCATCATCGCACGCGCCGCCTTGCCGATATTCTCGCCGAGCTGCGGGCGCACCAGGATGATGACGGGGCCTGCCATCGGCTCAGCAGGTCTCACCCTCGAGCCGGCGCTTGGCGCGGTCGCGGCCGATCAGCGGCAGCAGCACGCGCATTTCCGGGCCGGACTCGCGACCCGTAAGCGCCAACCGCAGCGGCTTGAACAACGCCTTGCCCTTGGCGCCCGTGGCCTGCTTGACCGCGTCGGTCCAGGCCTTCCAGGTCTCGTCACCGTAGTCGCCGCCGGGCAACAGATCGGCGGCGGCCCTTGCGAAGCCTGCATCCTCGATCGCCGGCGTGACGGGTCCATGGATGACCGCCACCCAGTCGTCGAGGTCATCGAGGCGTGTGAGATTGGGCTTGACCGCATCCCACAGGCCCGCGTCGACACCCTCCGGCAAACGGCCCCTGACCTCATCGAAGGCCATGCCGTGCAGCACCTTGGCGTTGAGCACTTCCAACTCGTGGAAGTCGAATTTGGCCGGCGCGCGGCCCATCTGGCCAAGGCCGAAGCCGGCGACCAGCGGCGTCAGGCTGGTAAACGGCTCCACCGGCAGGCTGGTTCCGAGCCGCGCCAGGAGGCTCAGGATCGCCATGGGCTCCAGCCCATCCTCCCTGAATGCCTCGATCGCCAAAGAACCGAGACGCTTGGAAAGACCGCCGCCGGAGATATCCGTGAGCAGCGAGAAATGCGCGAAGTTCGGCACGCCCCCGCCGAGCGCCGCGAAGATCTGCGCCTGCACGGCGGAATTGGTCACGTGGTCTTCGCCGCGGATGATATGGGTGATGGCAAAATCGATGTCATCGACGACCGAGGGCAAGGTGTAGAGATAGCTGCCGTCGTGGCGCACCAGGATCGGGTCCGAGACATTGGCGAGGTCGATGCTGACCGGTCCGCGAATGCCGTCCTCCCATGCGATCACAGCCGGAAGCTCCAGCTTGAAGCGCCAGTGCGGCTGGCGGCCCTCGGCCTCGAATTTGACCCGGTCCTCCTGTGTCAGCTTCAGCCCTTCCCGGTCGTAGATCGGCGGCAGGCCGCGGGCTCTCAAGAGCTTGCGCTTGAGCTCGAGTTCCTCTGCCGTCTCATAGCAGGCATAGAGCCGCCCGGCGTCGCGCAGCTTCTGCGCCGCCTCCGCGTAGCGGTCGAACCGGTCCGACTGGAAAGCGCGCTCGTCCCAATCGAGCCCGAGCCAGGTCAGATCCTCCTCGATACCGTCGGCGAAGACCTTGGTGGAGCGTTCGAGATCGGTATCGTCGAGGCGCAGCAGGAACATACCTCCATGTTTGCGCGCATAAAGCCAGTTGACCAGGGCGGCACGGATGTTGCCGACATGCAGCCGCCCGGTCGGCGACGGCGCGAAGCGGACCTTCACGGTCATCGCGGCAGCCCCCCTCACCCTGCCCTCTCCCCCCGATTTGGGGGGAGAGGGTTGTGAAGGCTTGGCGCGGTCGAAGCCGCGCCGTAGCCGGAGCTGGGCGAGGGGGGAACGCCGGCAGTCATGACCAGACTTTCAGCGAGACGTCGCGAAAGCCGTTGGTGATCGGGTAGCGGCGGTCGCGGCCGAAGTTCTTTGCGGTGATCTTGACCCCGGGCGGTGCTTGGCGGCGCTTGTATTCGGCGACGTAGAGCAGGTTCTCGACCCGGGCGACGGTCGCCTCGTCATGGCCGCGGGCGACGATGTCGCGCGCGCCCATCTCGCCCTCGACCAGGCATTCGAGGATGTCGTCGAGCGCCTCATAGGGCGGCAGGCTGTCTTCGTCGCGCTGATCGGCCTTCAATTCCGCCGACGGCGGTTTGGTGATGACGTTTTCCGGGATCACGTGGCCTTCGGGGCCGAGCGCGCCCGCTGGATGGTGCTGATTGCGCCAGTTGCAGAGGCCGAACACCGTGGTCTTGTAGACGTCTTTCAAGACCGCGTAGCCGCCGCAGAGGTCGCCATAGAGCGTGGCGTAGCCGACCGACATCTCCGATTTGTTGCCCGTGGCCACCACCATGTGGCCGAATTTGTTGGAAAGCGCCATCACCAGCATGCCACGGATGCGCGACTGGATGTTTTCCTCCGTCGCATCGGCCGCGCGGTCGGCAAAGGTATCGGTCAGCGCGCCACCGAAGGCGCCGACCATGGGCGCGATAGAGATGGTGTCCAGGCGAATACCGAGCGCCTCGGCCGTGGCGCGGGCGTCTATCAGGCTTTCTTCGCTGGTGTAACGGGACGGCATCATCAGGCACCAGACCTTGTCCGGCCCCAAAGCGTCGGCGGCAATGGCGGCGGTCAAGGCGCTATCGACCCCGCCCGAAAGCCCGAACACGACGCCGGGAAAGCGGTTCTTGCCGACATAGTCGCGCAAGCCCAGGACCAGCGCCTGGTAGATCGCCTCCAGGCCTTCGGTCTCGGGCGCGATCTCGGTCTTTTCGCAAGACCAGCCGTTATCGCCTCGTCGCCAATCGGTGACGATCAGCGATTCCTGCCAGGCCGGCGCGCGCGCCGCCAGGGTACCGTCGGCATTGAGCGCAAAGGACGTGCCGTCGAAGACCAGCTCGTCCTGGCCGCCGACCTGGTTGACCATGATCAGCGGCAGGCCGGTCTCGCGAACCCGCGCGCCGCCATGGGCCAGCCGCGTGTCCACCTTGCCGAGCTCGAATGGCGAGCCATGCGGCGCGATGAGGATTTCCGCGCCGGTCTCGGCCAGGCATTCGGGGACCTCCGGAAACCACATGTCCTCGCAGGTCATCAGGCCGAGGCGGACTCCGCGGAAGTCGAGCGGGCTTTGCAGCGGCGCCGAATCGAACACGCGCACCTCGTCAAATACGCCGTAATTGGGCAGATCGTGCTTGTCGCGGATACCAGCGATCTCGCCACCGTCGAGCAGGAATTGAGCGTTGTAGAGCTTGCCGTCTTCAGTGCGGCAGGCCCCCACCACCATGGCCGGCGCATCGCCCGCGGTCGCCCGCGCCAGCTCGCCGACCGTCTCCAGTGCCCGGCGCTGAAAGGCCGGCTTCAGGACCAGATCCTCGGGCGGATAGCCGAGCACGCAGAGCTCGGGGAACACGACCAGATCAGCGCCCGCTTCCGCGGCGTGGGCGTGGAACGCACGGATCTTCTCCGCATTGGCGGAGATCGCGCCCACCGTCGGGTTGATCTGAGCAATGGCGATTTTCAGCC
The DNA here is from genome assembly GCA_022360855.1 of Sphingomonadales bacterium. Lineage (GTDB taxonomy): Bacteria > Pseudomonadota > Alphaproteobacteria > Sphingomonadales > JAKSBY01 > JAKSBY01. The sequence continues at coordinate 4,480 of JAKSBY010000142.1, forward strand.
GGTCCGTCATGGCCGGGTTTTAGCCCGGCAAATGAAACGCGACAAGCGGGACTGCCCACCACTAGTGCGGAATGAGTTTAGGCTCACCCATTCTCCTTATTGTCACCCGCCGGCTTGACCGGCGGGTCCATGGGGTCACCGCCGAGGTGTCGGCATTATGGATTCGCCGGTCAAGCCGGCGAATGACAAAGAGTGGGTGAATCGATCAAAACTCATTCCGGTCTCGACCAGGCCGCGTGGCTTTTTCGGCTAATCTCGGATGTAAATTTTGAGGCGGAACCCAATCGCCAAAACTAAGACAAACGCCGCCAACGGCAGGTAGGCCCACCTGGCATCGCCGTCATTCCAAATCTCGTACGCCGCGAACAGAAAAGTCGGAATAGTCAACATTATTGCGAGCGCCGCCCAAATCAATTGTCCCCGGCGACTGAAATTCGGATTCAATCGAAAGGGCATCAGGGACTGCAGCGCTCCGACGCGTTGAAAGCTCTGAGTATCTTGCAGACTTTATTCCGCCGCAAGGGCGAGGCGCTCGGCCTTGAGACTCTCGGCGATCAGGAAGGCCAGTTCCAGTGCCTGGCTGGCATTGAGGCGTGGATCGCAATGGGTGTGGTAGCGGTCCGCCAGCTTCTCTTCGGTGATGGCCTCGGCGCCGCCGGTGCATTCGGTGACGTTTTGGCCGGTCATCTCGATATGGACGCCGCCGGCATGGGTGCCTTCGGCCCGGTGGACCGCAAAGAAGTTGCGCACCTCGGCCATCACGCGGTCGAAATTCCGCGTCTTGTAGCCGTTCGAGGCCTTCACCGTGTTGCCATGCATGGGATCGCACGACCAGACGACCGCCCTGCCCTCGCGCTCCACCGCGCGGATCAGGGGCGGCAGCTTTTCCGCGACCCCGTCGGCGCCGAAGCGGCAGATCAGAGACAGCCGTCCGGGCTCGTTGGCCGGGTTGAGGATCTCGATCAGGCGGGTCAGTTCGTCGGGCTTCATGGAAGGTCCGACCTTGGCGGCCAGCGGGTTGCCGACGCCGCTCAAGAACTCGAGATGCCCGCCGTCGAGCTGCCGCGTGCGGTCGCCGACCCAGAGCAGATGCGCCGAGGTGTCGTACCAGTCGCCGGTCAGGCTATCGACGCGTGTCAGCGCCTGTTCGTAGCCCAGGAGCAGCGCCTCGTGGGAGGTGTAGAAATCCGTACCCTGCATTTCCGGCGCATTTTCCGGGTCGATGCCGCAGGCCCGCATGAAATCGAGCGCCTCGCCGATGCGATCGGCGAGCTCCTGATAACGGGCGCCGGCGGGCGAGGACGAAACGAAATCCAGGTTCCACTTGTGGACGCTGTCCACGTTTGCGTAACCGCCCTGGGCAAAGGCGCGCAGCAGATTGAGCGTCGCCGCCGACTGGGCATAGGCCTTGAGCATGCGCCGTGGATCGGGCACGCGCGCCTCGGCCTCGAACTCGATGCCGTTGACGATGTCGCCGCGGTACGAATCGAGCTCCTGATCGCCCTGTTTTTCGGTCGGCGAGGAGCGGGGCTTGGCGAACTGGCCCGCGAGACGTCCGACCTTCACCACCGGGCACGCCGCGGCAAAGGTCAGCACGATGGCCATCTGCAGGAGCACGCGGAAGGTATCGCGGATGTTGTCCGGGTGGAACTCGGCGAAGCTCTCGGCGCAATCCCCGCCCTGCAGCAGGAAACCGCGGCCCTCGGCCACCTCGGCCAGTTGGTCCTTCAGCCGCCGCGCCTCGCCGGCAAAGACGAGCGGCGGATAGCCGCCAAGCTCCGCCTCCACCGACGCCTGCAGCGCGGCATCGGGGTAGTCGGGCACCTGCCGGATCGGCATGTCGCGCCAGCTTTCCGGGGTCCAGTTCTTCGCCATCTCGCCTACCTTGTCGCAGCGCACAACGCGCCGGACGCTTGCTATAACGCCGCAGGCCCCGGAGTTCCAGCGTTTTTCACGCGACCTAGGTCCGCTTGGCAGCCATCTGGACGAATTCCTCCGCCGAGGAGGGGTGGATGCCCACGGTGGCGTCGAACTGGTCTTTTGTGGCACCCATCTTGATCGCGATGGCCAGGCCCTGAATGATCTCGGGCGCATCGGCGCCGATCATATGCGCGCCGACCACATGGCCGTTCGCGCGGTTGACCACGAGCTTGGCGAAGGCGCGCTCCTCACCGCCGCCGAGAGTATGCTTGAGCGGCCGAAAGTCGGAGACGTAAACGTCGACCGTGCCGAGTTCCTCGACCGCCTCCTCCTCCGTATAGCCGACCGTGCCGATGGGCGGCTGCGAGAACACCGCCGAGGGCACGTAGCGATGATCCGGGCTCGTCGGCATGCCCTTGTATTTGGTCAGCGCGAAGGCGTGCCCTTCCTTGATGGCGACCGGGGTCAGGTTGATCCGGTCGGTGACGTCGCCGACCGCGTAGATGCTGTCGACGGTGGATTTGGAGTAGCTGTCGACGCAGACCGCGCCGTTCTCCGCAAGCTCGACGCCGGCCTTCTCAAGGCCTAGCCCGGCCGTATTAGGCCGCCGACCGATGGCGAACATGATCTGGTCGACGACATGGGTGGAGCCGTCGTTGAGCTTCACATGCAGGCCGTCCGTTTCCCTGTCGATGCGCTCGACTACGGCATTGAGCACGAATTTGACACCCTTCTTCTCCATTTCGGCCATGGCGTGTTTGCGCAGGTCTTCGTCAAAGCCGCGCAACACCAGATCGCGGCGGTAGACCTGGGTGACTTCGGCGCCCATGCCGTTGAAGATGCCGGCGAACTCGACCGCGATGTAGCCGCCGCCGCAGACCATCACCCGTTTCGGGAACTCCTCCAGGTGAAAGGCTTCGTTGGAGGTGATGGCGTGTTCGATGCCGGGCACATCGGGCATGTTTGGCCAGCCGCCGGTCGCCACCAGGATGGTCTCCGCCGTAACCCTCTCGCCACCGACATTGACCGTGTGCACATCTTCCACCGTGGCGCGGGCCTCGTAGACCGTGACCCCGGCATTCTCCAGGGTCTGGCGATAGAGCCCCTCGAGCCGGGCGATCTCCTGGTCCTTGTTGGCGATCAGGGTCTGCCAGTCAAAGCGAGCGCCGTCGACCTGCCAGCCGAATCCGGCCGCGGATTCGATGTCTTCCGAATAGTGCGAGGCATAGACGAGGAGCTTTTTCGGGACGCAGCCCCGGATCACGCAGGTGCCGCCCATACGATACTCCTCCGCGATGGCGACCTTGGCGCCGAAAGACGCGGAGATGCGGCTGGCGCGCACGCCGCCCGAACCGCCGCCGATGACAAAGAGATCGTAGTCGAAATTGGCCATGGTTGGATCACCCGCAATAAGAGCCCGCCCGGAACTGAGCGGCAAATCTTCAAAGCCGATTGAGATGACCCTTTTCGGCCGAATGTCAACCGGCATTCGGGAGGGCCGTAGATCAAACTCCGGCCGCGCTCAGGTGCGGTCACTTGTCGGGTTCATCAATACACGATAGTGTGAGCGTATGCTTGTGCAATTCAGGCGCGCACTAATCGTCGCGGCACTCGCGGTCGCCTCGCTCGCCGCCGGGCCAGCACGTGCGGAGCTCGTCGCCGGCGGTGACACGGCGTTTCGAAGTGCGCTGAACGCGTGCATCGAGCAGTTTGCCGCCGCCGGCGGGGAAACCGCGGAAATCGCCGAAATCTTGCGCCGGCCCCGGCCCCGCTCGCAGCGGCATACGATTCAGCCGCCGCCGGAAGGCATGAACGGCAACAACACGCAGCCCACCAACGGGCTGGAAGGCTTTCGCAATCGCGGCCGGCCCGGACAGGGCAGCGGCTCCAACATTTTCTGGGACCCGAATGACCGGGCCCCGTTTCCAGATGGCACGCCGCGCGATCCCTGTGTCAGCCTGATCCACGAATTCCAGCACGCGCTGGATTTCCAGAATGGCGTCGGTGACCCCTCTCCCCACGGCGTGGTTCCGGGGTTTGTGCCGACGAGCGTCCCCGAGGGCGAGGTCAGAGCCTGCCGGGCGGAGAATCGCTTTCGCGCGGCCCGCACGCCGCCGTTGCCGCAGCGGCGCAACTGGCGCGGGCTGCCCTTGCCGTCCAACGCAATTTTCTGAGCGACCGCGATGCCGAAAGACCTCTTCAGAGCCGCTTTGATGACGCTACTGGTCGCCGGATGCGCGCCTTCCGGCTGTACACCCCCGGGAAATGAGGTAACGCTTACGGCAACGATGTCGCAGCCGGTCTATCAGGCGGATCAGGCGGTCGAGATCGTCCTCACCCTTAAGAACAAGAGCTCTTCGGACATCGTTCTCAGCCCGGATTGGATCGGCAATGTCCGTGTCCTCGAATTCTCGCAGAACGGTGCGCTTGTCCCTCTGCGCGCGACCTACACGCTGTTCGACGTCGCGCTCGGAACCCGCCTCGAGAGCAGCCTGGCTCCGCTACCTGCGGGGCAGTCGCTGACAATTAGAGTCGCCTCATACGAAGACGTCGCTTTTGGTGGCCAGACGCTGCGGACGGTCATTTTCGACACACGCGAAGTGCACCCGGCACGAGATTTCTTTCTTCTGGGCCCGGGGGATTTCCGTCTCAAGCTGGCCTATCACTATCTCGGCCCGGATGGCGGCCAGTCCGTGTTCCGCGATGAGCTTCGATCGAACGAGGTGAGTTTCCGGATCGAACCCTAGTCAGATTACCGGGCGGAATCGGTTCGCTCCGCCCGTTCCGCATCCTCGTAGCGGGCGAGCCAGTCCAGCATGTTGCGCTTGCCGTCGGCCATGAACGGGCTCCACTGGATGAATTTCAGGAACACCCAGGCGAGCGCGTTGGCGGGGAACCGCATGGGCCGGTCGAACTGAACCAGCAGAATGACCCGGCTCTCGTCGGTATCGTTCCAGACCTCGTGCCGGTAGGTCTCGTCAAAGGCGATAAATTCGCCCTCGCGCCAGACATAGGTCTCGCCGGCCACATCGATGCGGCATTTCTCCGCCTCGCGCGGCACTTTCAGCGCCAGATGGCCGTTGATCAGAAACTTCGAGACACCGACATGGCTCGGGATATGCATACCCGGCGCGTGGATCGAATACATCGCCGTCTTGATGCCGGGAATGGACTTCACCAGCCGCGCCGTCTCCGGACAGCGGGCGCAATTCACATCCGCCCATACGCCATAGGCGCAAAGGAAGAAGGACTGCCATTTGCGCTCCGGATCCAGCCTTTTGTGATCGGGCGAGACCGTACCCATGGGCGGAATGGCGGTGCGGAATTTGAGGACCGCTTCGGCCTCGTCGCGGATCGTCCGCCAATTGGCCTCAAGGCCGGCCGCCCACGGGAAAACTGCATTATCGAAGATGGCCGGATCGCCGATCTTGGAATATTTGGCGAGCCAGCGATTGAGGCGATGGCGGAACCGCCCCGCTTTTTTCAGGATCCAGCGGCTCAGCCGGCCGCCTTCGGTCTTGCCGGACTCGGACATTCAACCGGTGACGGCGACCAAAAACACGACGACAAGCAGCACCGAAAGAAAGATGAACAGGCCGAGCATGAAGTTGAGGAACCGGTCCTCGCGCCGCTCATGGTCCGCCGCCTTGCGCCGCTTGCGCATGCGCTCTTCGACTTCCTGCTTGTGATACCGGTTCAATTGCCTATCCGTGCCAGTCCGCCCGCTTCTGACTTAATCCCCTGCCCGGCTGAGCACAAGCATCTCAAGGGTGGTTCCTGCAAAGAAAAAGGCCCGCCTCGCGAAGAGGCAGGCCCTCTGCGAGTTTCCAGAGAGGGTATTGGTTAGCCGTTCACCGCGGTGCGGAACTCGTCGAGGCTCTCGTTGAAGCGCTCGCTGATGACGGTGACCGCGTCCTGGTTCACTTTGGCAGCCAGCTCGGCCAGCTCACGCGCGTTGGCAACCGCCGTCTCGTAAGCTGCTTGCGCGAACTCCATCTGCTTCGCGGCATTGACCTCGGGCGTCTTGCCGGAGAAAGCCTCGTTGACCTTCTTGCTGATCGACTCGTAGGTCTCCTTGGCAAGCTCGACCTGACGCTCGGCAACGGCCTTGTAGCCCTCATAGGCAACCTGATGGGCCTTCACCAAAGCCTCGGTGTTCTTGGACTGGGCGTCGACGAGAGCGTTGACGTCGAACTTGGGCGCCTTGATCGCCTCGAACCAGGCGTCGAGATCAAACTTGGGGAATTCAACGGTGTTGGTCATGGTCTGTTCCTTCTGACTGAATGTCGGTCTCAGTATCGGTGGTCGTATCTGTTATGTTGCACTGCACAAAATCTGACGCCTATATGCGTTAACCCAGGGGAGCTGTCAATAGTATTTTTTGCAGTGCACAAAAATTCTCGCGGAGCCGCCGCCGCGGCGACCTATTGACGAACCCGCCTAAGCCCCGTTTGATGATGCTATGACGGACACGCAGACAAAACCGGGTTGCTCGGCGTGACGGGGACCCTGGAACTGCCGACCTGGCTGGTCATCCTCGCCGGCCTCCTGGCGTTGATCGCCGCTTTGGACAAACTGCTGATCCCGGGATTGCGATGGCTGTTGCGCCGCCGGGTCAACCGCGCCATCGAAGAGGTCAACCGGCGCCTTCAGCTCAAGATCCAGCCCTTCAAGCTGACCAAGCGCAGCGTGCTGATCGACCGCCTGGTCTACGACCCCGAGGTTCTGGAGGCGGTCGAGGTCGAGGCGGCGACGCGCGGCGAGCCACGGGCCGTGGTCATGAAGGATGTCGAAAGATACGCCCGCGAGATCGTGCCCTCCTTCAATGCCTATGCCTATTTTCGCATCGGCACGGCGCTGGCGAAACGCATCACGCGGCTGTTCTACCGGGTCCGGGTCGGCTATGCGGACAACGAGGCTTTAGGCGCTGTTCCGACCGAAGCAACCGTCGTCTTCGTCATGAATCACCGCAGCAATATGGACTACGTGATCGTCCCCTATCTTGCCGCCACGAGCTCCGCCTTGAGCTATGCCGTCGGCGAGTGGGCGCGGGTCTGGCCCCTGGAAACCCTGGTCCGCTCGATGGGCGCGTATTTTGTCCGCCGTGATTCCAGAAATCCCATTTATCGCAAAGTTTTGTCTCGTTACATTCATATGGCGACTGAAGGTGGGGTCACCCAGGCTGTCTTCCCCGAGGGCGGGCTTTCCCGCGATGGCCGGCTGCGCCCGGCCAAGCTCGGCATCTTCGGCTATATGCTGCGCGAATTCGACCCGGAGACGAGCCGCGACATCACTTTCATCCCGGTCGGGCTCAACTACGACCGGGTGATGGAAGACCGCACCCTGATCCGCGATCTCGACCCCGAGGCCACCCGGCGCGGGGCCCTTTTCGCGACCGTCACGCTTCTGCGCTTTCACTTCGGCAATCTGGTACTCGCCATGCGGCGACGCTGGTATCGGCTCGGCTACGCCTGCGTCAGTTTCGGTACGCCGATCTCACTCAGGGCGTACGCGACGGAGAACCGGCTTCACTTTCCATCCCTGGAAAAGAATGCATTTTTCGATGCGGTCGAACGCTTTGGACAGCAAGTCATGCAACAGGTCGGTGCGGTGGTGCCGGTGCTGCCGGTCTCGCTCGTCACCACGGTCATGCTCGAGGCGGACGAGCCCCTGAGCGAGATCGCCATCAAGGCAAGAACCCAGGATCTGATCCAGCGCCTGGAAGCGGCGGGCGCGCATGTCTACATCCCGCGCCGCAATCGCGACTATGCCGTCACCTGCGGTCTGCGCATGCTGATCCTGCGGCATCTGGTGGCCGAGGAGGACGGTCTTTTTCGCGCCGCAGCAAACGAACGCCGGCTTTTGCAATACTACGCCAACGCGATCGCCCATCTTCCCTCTCAAAATTAGGGACGGTTCCCTATTAATATAGAGAAATAGGGAACCGTCCCTAATTTTTTGCAGGCTTAGTCTTGATCGCTTTCTGCTTCTTGTAGTGGCGGCGGGATTTTTCGCGGGCGCCACAGCTCGACATGTCGCACCAGCGCCTACGCCCATTTTTCGAGGTGTCGTAAAACAGCCATTCGCAGCCTACGGCACCGCAGGTGCGAATCCGGCTGCCGTCACAGTCGACCAGAAAATCCGCGGCGGAGCGGACCACGGGCCAGAGCAGCGATTCGAGCCCCTGACCTTCGGCGGTGGCCTGCCATTGCCAGCCAAAGCCGCCATTTTCGGTATCGACCTTGAGGTTTTTCATCGCCCGCCCGAGCTCCTGGTTGAGCCGGACAAGATCGCTTTCCTGCGGGGGCTCGCCTGCCGACTGGGCGGAAAAGATCCAGTAGATGGAGTTGCGCAGCACCCGCGCGCGCTTGAGCAGGCGCGCCGCGGCCTTAGGCGCCGCCTCGATCTCGGCCAGGATTTGCCGCGCGCGTGTCTGATCGATCTGGCCCGCCGCCTGCGCCCAGGTCACGAGATCGGCCGGACGATTGAGCTTGTCTCCGGCCATGGTCCGCTTGCACCAACCGGTTGTCGTATTGGCAAAATCGAGACACAGCTCGCCGGCGACGAAGTCGCTCGCGCCCCAGCTGCGCCCGGCGTCGAACCGGATCAACATAATCTTATTGCCCTTACCATTAAAACTAATTTGACTAGTTAGCTATTCATTGTCAATATACAACCATCAAAATAGATTTAAACGGTTTTATCGGAGAGAGAAGATGACGCAGAAAGCTCGAGTTGCCGGCCCGGCGCCGGAGGTGGCGTCGTTGCCGTCGAACCGCAGGTATCGGCGGGCGCAGCGCACGCGCACAAGGCTCCTGGGCGGCTATCGGCTGGCCCACCATGGCGGCTTCTGGATCCTGTGAGGCGGCCATGGGGGAGAACAACAGAACCGATCTCAAGCTCACCGGCGGGTGCCAATGCGGCGCCCGCCGCTACGAGGCGACCGTCGTTTCCGATAAGGGCTATTTCTGCCACTGCCGCATGTGCCAAAAGGCGGTCGGCCATGTGCACGCCGCCTTTTTCATGATCGATGTCGGGGCCGTGACCTGGTTCGGCAAGGAACCGGCCTATTTCCATTCATCGAAGCTGGCGAAAAGGGGCTTTTGTCCCGACTGCGGGACGCCGTTGAGCTTTCAGTATCTCGACGCCGGCCATATGGACCTGACCGTCGGCAGCCTGGACGATCCGAGCGCTTTGCGGCTGGCCGGCCATGGCGGGGTAGAAAGCCGGGTTGATTCGTTCGTCGATCCGGGCGGCCTGTCGGAGAGCGAAACCGAAGACAGCGCCGACTATGTGGCGAAGTGGCACGCCGCCTACGGGCCCGATTCGGCGCCCGGTCCGCGGGCTTGAGCGGCTCAGGCCGCCGGCCTGCCGGCGGCCGTCGCCTCTTCGACCTCGATCAGCTTGCCGGTCTTGACGTCGTAGATGTAGCCGTAGATCGGGATCTCCGGATTGACCAGCGGATGGTTGCGCACGCGGGTAACGTCATCGACGACCGACTTCTTCAAATCGTCAAACGCTAGCTCTTTCTTGGCGTGGCGATCAGTCGCGTCACAGTCCACGCAGACATTTTGAAATCCGGCATTGGTCTTCCCTGCCCTCTCGGAGCTTTCCTCCAGGAACACGGCCAGCCGCTTGCCCTCGGAGGTCTGCATGCCGCATTCGGTGTGCTGGATGATGAACCACTCCCGGGTGCCGAGAAGCTTGTGAGAGATGATCATGGATCGGATCGCGTCGTCGGTCGCCCGGCCGCCGCCGTTTCGAAGCACATGCGCGTCACCCTCGACAAGACCCGCAAACTTGGCCGGATCGAGTCGGGCATCCATGCAGGTGAGGATCAGAAAGCCGCGCGCCGGTGGCGCGGCCAAATCCCCCTTAGCGCCGAATCCCTCGGCGTAGGCGGCGTTGGCCGCCACCACCTCGTCGACTATTTTGCTCATTCGCCCTCCCCCGGCGAAACTAAATCAATCGGCGCCGCCTCCCAGATGGCGGTCGAAAAACGCCAGCACCGTCCTCCACAGATGCGCGCGTGTGTCCTCACCGGCGATCCGGTGCCGCTTGCCGGGATAGGTCATCAACTCGAACGGCACCCGGCGGTCTTGCAGTGCGGATATCAGGGTCACCGTGTGATCGAAAAAGACATTATCGTCCGCCATGCCGTGCATGAGCAAGAGCGGCGCTGAAAGGTTTTCTACATACGGAAAAACGCTGGATCTTTCGTAGGCGCCGCCGGGGTCCGCGGGATGACCCATATAGCGCTCGGTATAATGGGTGTCGTAGAGCCGCCAATTGGTGACCGGCGCGATGGAGACCCCGGCATCGAACGCCTCCGGCGCCCGCATCAGTGCCATCAGGGTCATGTAGCCGCCATAGGACCAGCCGTAGATGCCGATCCGCTCCGGGTCGACAAAGGGCAGCGATTTCAGATGCGCCACGCCGGCCACCTGGTCGGTCACCTCCACATGGCCCATATTGCGGTAGACCGGGTCCTCGAAGGCCTTGCCGCGATTGGCCATGCCGCGGTTGTCCAGGGTAAACACCACATAGCCGTTGCGCGCCAGGATCTGCGGGAAGCCGCCGCGGTCGCCGGCCCATTGGTTGCGCACGGTCTGCGCAAGAGGTCCGCCATAGACGAAGACGATGGCCGGCCACCGCTCGCCCTCCGCCAGGCCTTTGGGCCGCATCAGGCTGTAATGCAGCACCGTCCCGTCCTCGGCATTCAGGGTGCCGAACGCCTTGGCGACGTGCCCCGGGAGGTAGGGAGCGTAAGGATGGTCCTGATCAAGCGGGTTTTCCTCCAGCCAGGCGATGCGCTCCCCATCAATGCGGTTGAGCGCCACCTTGGGCGGCACGCCGTCGGCGGAGAACTTGTCGGTAAAGACCGAGAGATCGGCGCTCAAGCTGGTGGTGTGCCAGCCGGGATCGCGGGTCAGACGGGTCATCTCCTCCGGCGCGCCAGCCAGCGAGACCGCGTAGAGATGGCGCTCCAGCGGCCCGTCGGCATTGGCCTGGAAGTAGACCCGGCCGCCGTCTTCGTCGACCCCCTTGAGGCCGGAAACCGCCCATTGGCCCGCGGTTAGCCTCTTGCGCACCCGTCCCTTGAAATCCATCAGGTAGAGATGCGCGTAGCCGTCGCGCTCGGAGAGCCAGACGAAGCGTTTCTTGCCTTTCAGGAAATGCGCAGTCCCCAGGATATTGGTCCAGGTTTCGGCGGTCTCGGCGAGAACGACCCGGCCCTTGCCCGCCGCACTGTCGGCGAAGACGAGCTCGAGCTTCTTCTGGTCGCGGCTCTGGCGCTGAAACGCGACGGTTTCGCTGTCCGGCAGCCATTGCACGCGCGCGAGGTAGATGTCTTCCTCCGGACCCAGGTCGATCCATGCGGGGGCACCGCCTGTGATAGGCACGATGCCAAGCTTGATGGTCACGTTGTCGGTGCCGGCGAAGGGATAGCGCTGCGCGATGGTGGTGACCCCGGCATCGCCGAGCTCGTAGCGGTCGACCAGCCTGACCGGCGATTCGTCGATCCGGGTGAAGGCGATTTTCGATTCGTCGGGCGCCCACCAGTAGCCGGTGTCCCGGTCCATCTCCTCCTGCGCGACGAACTCGGCGACGCCGTTGGAGATGACGCCGCCACCGCCGGTGGTCAGCCGCCTCTCCTCGCCGCTTGCCAGCTCGATCACGTAGAGGTCGGCATCGCGAATAAACGAAACATAGCCGCCGCCGGGCGAAAAGCGGATATCGGTCTCGAAGGCGTCGGTTGCCGTCAGCCGGCGCACCTCGCCGCCCAGAGGCAGATAGAAGAGATCGCCGCCCAGGGGAAAGAGCAAGGCGTCGGCTTTCGGGCTCCAATAGTATTCGACGATGCCGCTGGCATAGATTCGCTGACGCTCGCGCCGCGCCTTTTCAACCTCGTCCAGCTCCTCGTCGGGCACCAGATTGACCGAATCGACCAGCATCCGCGTCGCGCCGTCGGAAACGTTGTATTCCCACAGGTCCTGTTGCCGGAAATCCGCGTCTTTCCCCTTAAGAAAGGTCACGCGGGAGCCGTCGGGCGCCAGCTTGAGGCCGGCGATGGACGGCCCGGACAGACTCGGACTGGCGACCATGCGATCGATGGTCAACTCCTCGCCGTCTGCCTGCGTCGCGAATAGAATCAACGCCGCCATGGTCGCGGCAAATCTGTTTTTCATGGGCATTCCTCCGCTCGGCCCGCACCATGCTGGATTCCGGCCGGCGCCGCAATGGCTTGCGGCTGGCCGGTGAATACTCCAGAATTCGCGACGCAAAGTCCTATAAACCGTCACGTCAGCGAGTTGCTCCCCATGATTCGAGTTCTCTTAGCCACCCTGCTCCTGTTCGCAGCCAGCCCGTCCTTCGCGGAAATCACAATCGAGTTCGCCTCGGGTGATCCGCGCGACCGCGGCGCGTTGGTCGTCGGCGCCCTTGACGGCGCGGAACTGATGCCTGCGGCAAAGGCGCTGGACCGCCGAACCTCCAGCCATATCGAGCGCGCCCTCGAAAAAGACGGCTTCACCGGCGGGCCGCAGGCGGTCATAACCCTGACCGCGCCACCGGGCACCGATCTCGACCGCGCCGTGATCGTCGGCCTCGGCGCGCCGGGAGCGAAAAGCACCTTCGAGATCGAGGAAATGGCGGGCCGCGCCATGACGGCGGTGCTGACCAGCGGCAGCAAACGCGTCACCTTCGCGATCGACAGCAACGGGCTCAACGGCGTCAACAGCGCCGAGATGGCGGCACGGATTGCGCTTGGCGCGAAACTGGCCAGCTATCGCTTCCACAAATATGTGCAGCCGGGTTCCGGCGACCGCGTTACGGTCGAGCGGATAACGGTGATGACCGATGACGTGGCCGCGGCGGAAGCCCGCTACGCCGGCCTCAAAGGCCTGGCAGAGGCGGTCACCCTGGCCCGCGACCTCGTGTCCGAGCCCGCCAACGTGATCTATCCCCAGTCGTTCGTCGACCGGGCCCGCGTCGCCTTTGACGGCATCGACGACGTCTCGATCGACGTGCTCGACGAAGACGACATGCTGGAGTTGAAGATGGGCGCGCTGCTCGGCGTCGGCCAGGGGAGCCAGAACCCGCCCAGGCTTCTGGTCGTGACCTACCGGGGTGCGCGGAAGAGCGACCCCCTGCTGGCCTTTGTCGGCAAGGGCGTGACCTTCGATACCGGCGGCATCAGCATCAAATCGTCGGACCGCTTGTGGCGCATGAAGTTCGATATGGCCGGCGCGGCGGCGACCATCGGCGTGATCAAGGCGCTTGCCGACCGCGACGCGCGCGTCAATGCCGTGGGCGTGGCGGCGCTTGTGGAAAACATGCCGTCCGCCAAAGCGCAGCGGCCGGGCGATGTGGTGCTCACCATGTCCGGCAAGACGATCGAGGTGATCAACACCGACGCGGAGGGCCGGCTGATCCTGGCCGATGCGGTTTGGTACACGCAAAGCCGGCTCGAGCCCGCGGTGCTGATCGACCTGGCGACCCTGACCGGAAGCGTGCGCCGGGCACTCGGCACCGGCTATGCCGGCCTGTTTTCGAACGACGATCAGCTCGCCCGGCAGCTCCTGGCGGCCGGCGAGCGCGCCGGCGAGCCGCTATGGCGGTTACCCCTCGGTCCGGCGCACAGCAAGGAAATCGCCTCCAACATCGCCGACATCAAGAATACCGGCGATAGCGGCGGCGCGGGCGCCTCGATCGGGGCGGCGGTGATCGGCACGTTCATCCGGCCCGGCCAAAGCTGGGCGCATCTCGACATCGCCAATATGGCGTGGCGCGATTCGGGCCAGGCAACGGTGCCGTCCGG
>JAKSBY010000092.1 GCA_022360855.1 Sphingomonadales bacterium
AACCCGTTTCCACCCAAACTTGTTATCATGACGGTCGTCGTCGCATAGCGAGACGGCCATGTTAACTGGTGCGCGGGCGAAGGGAAATCCGCTAGTCGGCGGTGAATTTTTTTTGACAGGGGTGTTTTGGCGGCGGGCTTTAGGCGTCGCTGCTGCGCAGGACGTAGTGGCCGGGGGCGCGCCGTTCGACCTCTACGCCGAGACCTTCGAGCGCCTCGATCAGGGCATCAACGTCGCCGGTGCGGAACATGCCGCCGAATTTCAGTGCCTTCAGATCGCTGTCGGCGATGTCGATCCGCACATCGTTGTGTCGGCTGATCTCGGCCACCACCTCGTCGAGCGGCGTTTCGGAGAAATCGAACAGGCCTTCGGTCCAGGATAGCCGGCGCTGGATTTCCCGCGTCGAGATCGTCGGGATTTCGGCCATCGCGGCCCGCATCTCGTCTGCCGGGATCTCGACCGAAGTCAGCGTCTGGCCCGCCCGCACGATGACTGGGGGAGGCGCCTCGGCGGGCGCCACCGGGACGGCCCCGCGCTCGGCATCGCCGCCAACCGACGGAATGCGGCGTTCGATCGCATCCGCGATCTTGGAAAACGCGACCACGCCGGTGACGACCGCCAATTCGGTCACTTTGTCGCGCAGACGGACGACGAAGGAGGTACCGATCGCCTCTGCGACGGTCTCGCCGGAATAAACGATAAAGGGCCGGTCCGGCGCATGTGCGACATCGAACAAGACCTCGCCCTGGACCAGACGGATACGGCGAGCCGTTTCGGAGTAGCCAACTTCGATTTGGCTGTCCGTGTTGAGGGTCGCGGCGGAACCGTCCGCCAAAGTGATGGTTCGGTATTCGCCCACCGCGGTCTGGTAGACCTCGGGCGTGACCGCCGTTGGCGCGTCGACGTCTGTGCCATAGAGCAGGCCGAACAGCGCAAGTGCAACCAGGGCAACGCTCGCCGCAGCGAACGCGGGCGACATCATCATCCGCCGCCATTTCGGGCGGCGCAGCGCGCTGTGCATGGCGGCGGCCTCGGCGAGCGGCTCCGCCATTTCTGTCAGAATGGAAAGCTGTCCCGATAATTCAGCGATTTCCCGAATCTCCGACGCATGCGCCGGGCTGCGCCCCATCCATTCGCGCAGCGCCGCCAGGTCGGATGCGGAGAGGTTGCCGGACTCGAGCTGCGCAACCCAGGCGCAGGCCTCCGCCGTGATTTCGCCGTTGGCGCCTATATTCGCTTCGTCAGACATTCAGCCACTTTGCTTTCACTTACCGTTTCGCCGTTTCAATTCCAAGTATACTGGCCTCTTCGGCGGGGTCGGCATCCGTCGAAAGGCCCTTGAGCATCTCTTCGCGGCACCGCCTCAGCCCCAGCGCCACATGCTTTTCCACCGTACTGACGGCGATGTCGAGCTTATCGGCGATCTCCTTATGCGATGCGCCGTGGACATGCTTCAGAACGAAGACCTTCTGGCATTGCGGCGGCAGCGTGGCCACGGCGCGCCAGAAAACCCTCATGCGGTGCCGGCCATCGACCACATCGTCGACCGACGGCTCATCAGATACGTATGTTTCGGCGCTGAAATCATCTAGTACCTCCAGCGTCATTTTCGACCGCCGCTGGAGCTCCGTGCGGGCAACGTTCTTGGCGATACCGACGAGAAACCGCCGCGGCTCGCGGATTTCGGTCCGCTTCTCCGCCTCCAGCGCGCGCAGGATCGTCTCCTGCGTGATATCGGCCACATCGAGCTGATAGAGCGAATAGCGCCGCACGACGCTCGCGATAAGGCCTTTATTGGCCAGGAATACCCGCAGGATCCGCGACATCAGCTCGGTTGACCCCGTTTTTGGTCGGTTCCGGGTACAGTGTGACGCCGCGTCGGGCGTTTTGCAAATCGCCGGCGCGGGCTATGTCGGGCCTCCTTCAGGCGGACCTTGCCATGGGTCGATTAAATCAATCCCGCATCCTTCGAAATCCCGGACATTCCGGGTTGCGACGGCGGCGCCATGAGCGCGGGCGGTCGCGGCAATCTGACAGTCGAACTGACTGATCGGCCGGCCGGCAGCATGCCTGTCAGCGACGATGGCGGCATAGGCGGCGCCGCCCGGTCAGTCGAACCGGATCGGCTCGCGCGTCGGCTGACGCTCCGGGATATCGAGATCAACACCACCCAACGGCGAAACCCGCTTGCGAATGGCGGCGGCAAGGTCGCGCGGCGGCGCGCCATTGCTGACGACTTCGCCAAGAATCTCGCGCGCCTCTTCCTCCATCGACCGACCATGTTCAGCGGCGCGAACGCGCAGCCGCTGCTTAAGCGCATCGTCGAGATTGCGAATGGTGATGCTGGCCATTGCGGCTCCGTTAGATTGAGTCTGATTTCACCGTAATCAATGATTGCATTGAAATCAATGAACGCCGGGCCGATTAGGCTGTGGCGACAACTTAACTTTTCTTCATCGTCATTCCGGAAGCCAATTTTCCCTAAATCTCTGATTTAGATGGAAAATTGAGCTATCCGGAATCCATGTTTCCGCAAAGCCCGCTGGCGGCCATGGATTCCGGCTCGTAAGGCTCGCCAGCCGGAAACCTCCCGGTTTCCGGGCTCTCCTAACGGCCGGAATGACAGCGGAGGTTGAACTGTCGCCACAACCTAGTCGATGTCGAAGGACACCCCCTGGGCCAGGGGCAGGGACGCGCCGTAGTTGATCGTGTTCGTCTGGCGGCGCATATAGGCTTTCCAGGAGTCGGAGCCGGACTCGCGTCCGCCGCCGGTTTCCTTTTCGCCACCGAAAGCGCCGCCGATTTCGGCGCCCGAGGGACCGATATTGACGTTGGCGATGCCGCAGTCCGACCCCCAGGCGGAGATGAAGGTCTCGGCCTCCTGCATGTCCCGGGTGAAGATCGACGAAGAGAGCCCCTGCGCGACGTCGTTGTGGACGGCAAGCGCGTCCTCCAGACCGGCGTATCTCATGACATAGAGGATCGGCGCGAAGGTCTCCTGCTTGACGATCTCGGTCTGCGCCGGCATCTCGACCAGCGCCGGGCGCACATAGTAGGCGTCTTCGGCGCCGTCTATGGCAACTCGCTCGCCGTTGGTCACCTTTCCGCCGTCCGCGGCCGCCTGGGTCAATGCTTGCTGCATGTCGTTATAGGCGGCTTCATCGATCAGGGGCCCGATCAGCGTGTCCACGTCCAGCGGGTTACCGATCCGGGCCGAGGCATAGGCGGATTTCAGCTTTCCGACCAGCTCCTCGTAGACGCTCTCATGGATGAAGGCGCGGCGCAGGGTGGTACAGCGCTGTCCGACCGTGCCCATGGCGGCGAAGGCCATGCCGCGAAGCGCCAGGTCGAGGTCGGCGGAGGGGCAGACGATGGCGGCATTGTTTCCGCCGAGCTCGAGGAGGCTGCGCGCGAAGCGTTGCGCCAGGCGGGGGCCGACCGCGCGGCCCATGGCCGTGGAGCCGGTGGCCGAGACCAGCGGCACCAGGGGGCTGTCGACCAGCGCTTCGCCGACGTCCTTTTTGCCGATCAGAAGGCCGGACAGCCCATCCGGCGCGGCCGGGCCGGACTCGGCGAACTTTTTTAGGGCGCGCGCGAAAACCGCCTGCGTCGCGAGTGCGGTCAGGGGGGTTTTTTCGGACGGTTTCCAGACCACGCTGTCGCCGCAGACGAGCGCCAGCGCCGCGTTCCACGACCACACGGCCGTCGGAAAATTAAACGCCGTGATGATGCCGACGCCGCCAAGCGGGTGCCAGCTTTCCATCATCCGATGTTCCGGCCGCTCGGTGGCGATGGTCAGGCCATAGAGCTGGCGCGACAGGCCGACGGCAAAGTCACAGATGTCGATCATCTCCTGGACCTCGCCGAGCCCTTCGGATTCGATCTTGCCGACCTCGATGGAGACGAGCCGGCCCAGCGCGGCCTTGGCGGCGCGCAGCTCGTTGCCTAGGAGCCGTACCAATTCGCCGCGACGGGGCGCCGGCACCTGGCGCCATTCCAAGAAAGCGGCATGGGCCTGCTCGATAATCCGGCCGGTTTCCTCCAGCGACGTTTCTTCAATATTTGCAATAACTTCGCCGGTGATCGGCGAACGGCATGCGAGCGTGCCGCCGGAGAGCTGCCCGGCGGAGACGCCGACGGCCTCAAGCAGCGCCTGTGCCTCATCGGTTATTGTTATTTTCGTCATGGCGAGTTGTCCTTCTTAACCGTCATTTCTCTCTGCGCCGCGCGTCCCATGGAGAGAACGACGGGCGCGTCTTTCTGAAGTTCGATAAAGCCGGCTTTCGAGTCGAAGCCGTAGCCATCCAGTGCGATAAGGCATTGCGCGACGGCGCCGCCGAGCGCGTCGCCCGGCCCGAGCGTAATCACGCAATCCGGGGCAAACTCCCGCATCGCGACCCGCATGGCCGTGGTGAAATCATAGGTTTCGACCACCTGCGTGCCGAAGGTGTAGTCCCAGAGCGACCCGGCGTCGGTCGCGTAAGGCCGCCAGATCTTGCCGCGCCCGTCGATCATCGGGATCGCCGGATTTTGCAGCCAATCCGGGGGCAGGCTCGCCTTCGCCTCTTGAGATGTCTGCCGCATGAATGGCGAGTGGAAGGCGGCGTGGTTTTGCAGCTTCATCGGCAGCGCGCCGGGGCCTTTGGGTCCGCGGGCGATCAGCGCGTCGACCGCCTGGTCGCTCCCGGCGAGCACCAGAACACCGCCGAGCTCGATGGAGATGAAAAGCGTATCCGGGTCTTGCCCGTTGATCTCGTCCATGATCGTCATGAGCTCGGCACGGCGCCCGGGGATGGGCCGCCAGTCTTCGTCGACGAGGGAGAACAGCGTCTGGGCGCCGATGAGGTGCTTGTGGGTCAGGTTGCCCATCGAATTGACGACGTCGATGGCGTGCCGGGGGGCGAGCGCGCCGCCGCAGGCCAGGGCGGTGTACCAGCCCATGGAATTGCCGGTCACCGCGACCACCTCGTAGCGGTCGGTGTCGATAGACAGGAAATCTGCGTAGGAACAAGCGAAGATCAGCAGCGACGCGTTATCGCCGCGCGAGAAGTCCGCATGGCTGTAGCGGACGCGCGAATCGAGATCGGTGACGGCCGGTTGGCCTAAGCTCTTGCGGAGGCCGTCGACCTGCTCCAGGAACACCGCCTTGTCGCGATGAAAGCGCCCGAGATAGCCGAGCTCCGGCTTGTTGTAGGAGCCGCGACCGGGGCAGACGACCAGCGCCGTTTTCCGCACCGCCGTCATTGGTCTTTTGCTCCGGTCATCCCGACCGCCTTGGCAACGATCCCGTCGCGGCTCGGCAAGGGAAGGGTGGCGGCCCGGCCCAGCGGAATGAAGCAGTCCTCGGCGGCGAGGCGTTCTGTCCGGATTTCCGGCGCCCGCTCGGCAAACAGCGCCATCAGCGCCTCGCTCTGGGAGCCGGTGATGCGGCATTCGTCGACGATGAGAGCCTGCTTGCAGGGCGAAACGGCCTCGAGGATTGCGTCTCCTGGCAGGGGTGCCAGCCAGCGCATATCGATCACGCGGATATCGAGCCCGTGTTCGTCTTTGAGGATCTTTTCCGCCTGGCGGGAGAGATAAAACCCGTTGCCGTAGCTGACGATGGCAAGATCCTCGCCCTCGCCGTGGCAATGCACGGTGCCGAGCGGGGTCGGCTGGGCTGTGCCGGGCGAATCGTAAGGGAAGGTCCAGAGCCCGTCCTTCTCAGTGTGCAGATCGCGCGTCATGTAGAGCGCGATGGGCTCGATGAAGACGACCACGCGCTGCTCCTCCAGCGCGAGCCGGACGCATTCGCGGAGCAGGCCGACCGCGTCGCGGCCGTTGGAGGGGCAGGCCATAACGACGCCGGGAATGTCGCGGAACACGGCCAGGCTGTTGTCGTTGTGAAAATGCCCGCCGAAGCCCTTCTGATAGCCGAGGCCGGGGATGCGGACCACCATCGGGTTGGCGTATTGCCGGTTGGAAAAGAAGCTCAGGGTCGCCGCTTCGCCGCGGAGCTGGTCTTCCGCATTGTGGATATAGGCGAGGAACTGGATTTCCGGGATCGCCAGCATGCCGTTATGGGCGAGACCGATGGCAAGGCCGAGGATGCTCTGCTCGTCGAGCAGCGTGTCGATGGCGCGGTTGGGCCCGAAGCGCTGACGCAGCTTCTGGGTGACGCCGTAGACGCCCCCCTTGGCGCCAATGTCTTCGCCGGCCAGCACGATGTTCCGGTGTTCGAGCATCAAATCCGTCAGCGCCCAGTTCAGAAGCCGTGCCATATGCTGAGGCTTTTTCATCTGCGCCGCATCGCTGCCGAAGAGGCGCGCGCGTTCCTCGGGCGCGGGCTCGTTGGCCAGCGGAACCGCTCGCGGCGCCGGGGTCAGGCTCCGCATCACGTCTTCGGTCGTTTCCAGTTTCGGCCGCGTGATGGCGCGTTCGGCGACCCGCGTGACGGTCCGCGCGACCTCATCGTGCAGGCGCAAGACCTCGTCGGCGGTCATGATGCCGGCATCGATCAGGATTGCCGCGGTGTGGAGCAGCGGGTCCTTCGTCTGCGTCCGTTCGATCTGCGCCTTGCTTATATAGGCGGCCTCGACGTCGGAGCCGGCGTGGCCGTAGAGCCGGGCGCAGGCCATATGCAGGAAGACCGGCGCCTGCTGCGCGCGCGCGTAAGCCTGGGCCTCCGTCGCGGCGCGGTAGGTATCGAGCACATCCATTCCATTGCATTTGAAGTAGCGGAGGCCGGGCCGGTTCGCGAATCCGGCCTCGATCCAGCCGCGCGGCGTGCGGACGGAAATCCCGATGCCGTTATCTTCGCAAACGAAGACAATGGGCATGGGCAGCTTTTGATGCGCCGCCCAGAGGGCGGCGTTGATGGCGCCCTGTGCCGTCGAGTGGTTCGCGGACGCATCGCCGAAGGAGCAGAGAACGACGCTGTCGTCGGCCAGCGGTGTATCAACGAGCGCGAGCCGCCGCGCCAGCCCGACGCCGAACGCCGCGCCCATAGCCTTGGGCAGGTGCGAGGCGATGGTGCTGGTCTGTGGCGGGATGTTGAGCGCTCTGGAGCCGATAACCTTGTGCCGGCCGCCGGCGATCGGGTCCTCGGCGGAGGCGGCGAATCCGAGCAGCAGGTCCCAGGTCGGGGTCTGGCCGGGCAGCCTTTTCGCGCGGTGGATCTGAAACGCGGCATCGCGATAGTGGAGGAATGCCATATCTTCGAGGCGAAAGGCCTCGGCGATGGCCGCATTGCCCTCATGGCCGGCGCTGGCGATGGTGTAGAAGCTCTCACCGCGCTTTTGCAGCGTGCGCGAGATCTGGTCCAGCCGCCGGCTGAGGATCTGAGAGTGAAAGAGCTGCACGAGCTGCGGCCCGGTGAGCCCGGCCTCTTCGAGGGTCAGCGCCGAGGCATAGCCCGAAAGGTCGCCCGCCTTGAGGCGCGACACGAAATTTTCTTGGATGATCTCAGCCGGATCCACGGGCGGCCTCGGGCGCAGAGCGCGACGGTTGTTCGACGTGTTGTTTGCGGGATGCATATCGCGCGGGAATTGCGCGATGTCCAGCGCCTTCTCCAACTATTTGGAGCGGGCGGGAATCACGGGGAGGCGGCGAGAAAGCGTGCCAGCCGCGCGCTGATCAGCGCGTTGTCCTCGGCGCATTGGCCGGAGCCGCACATATGCCCATAGATCGCTCGATGACTTCGAGCCGGTCGCCGCCGGCGGTCACAGGCATGTCCATGGGGTCTCTCTTTCCGGCTTATTCGGCCGCGGCCATCAGGTTTTGCGTGATGTGCCCGAGGGTCTGCACGCCGTAGCCGGCGGAGAGCCCGCCATCGATGGTGAGCGTCTGGCCGGTCATGTAGCCGGCCGTTTCGCTGGCCAGGAAGGCGATCCATCCGGCGATCTCCTCGGCGGTGCCGGCGCGGCCCAGGGGCGCGATGGAGGAGACCAGCGCCTCCGATTCCGGCGCATGCGCGGGCGTCATCACCAGGCCCGGGCAGAGTGCGTTGACCGTAATGCCACGGGGCGCCAGCTCGAGCGCGGCGATCCGCGTAAGCTGGATCAGCGCGGCCTTGAACGGCCCGTAAGCCGACATGCCCGGCACGCCCGTATGGCCGAGCCAGGAGGCGAGATTGACGATCCGGCCGCCAGCGTTGAAATAGTCCGGCGCGCGGGCGATGAGCTGAAAGACGCTGCGGTAATTGGTTTGGTAGACCTGCTCCAGAAGGTCGAGCCCGGTCTCCGTCAGCGGCACGTTCAGCGGCTGGATGGCGGCGCAGTTGACCAGAATGTCGATGTTGCCTGCCTCGGCCAGTCGCGCGATCAGGGCATCGACCTCCGAGGTCAGTGACAGGTCGGCTTGCACGAAGCCGATGCCGAGCTCCTTCGCCTGGGCCGAATAGTCGGCGATGTCGGCGACCGTGACGCTGGCGCGTTGCGCGAGGAGCTGGACGACGGTGGCCTGGCCGATGCCGGACGCACCGCCGGTCACCAGCGCGTGTTTTCCCTTGAGTGACATATTCTGTTTCCTTCTAGCCGGCGAGCCGGGGTGCGGTGAGGGTTCCGGTGCCTTCGGTGAAGCCGGTGAATTCCATCGGGCCCGAAGGCGGGAAGGGGGCGGCGAGGTTGGCCGGCAGGCCGGTCAGCACCGCGGTGATCGAGCCGGACGCATCGGCGAATTTGCCTGTGCCGCCGGAAAAATCGAACCGGCCTTTGTCGACCTCGCCCTCCATGAACCAGGTGACGCGGCCAAAGAGGGTGTCACCCTCGATGTCCTGCATTTGAACGTGGCCGAAGCCTTCCGGGACAACGCCTTCGGGCGTGATCCGGTCGAGCCCGGTGATCAGCGCGTTCAGAAAATGCGTGCCGGCACCCTCGAAGGCCAGCTTGACCGTGCCCATGGTCTCGTAATTGAACCAGGCATCGCCGTTGGCCGTCGGGACCGGGTTGCCCCAGCGGGCGACGCCGCCCGAGGCCATATGAACCGTATAATCAGTCATGTTGCTCTCCTGCAAGCTTGCTGCTCAGGCAGCGTGCGATTGGCGTGCATAGCGGCCGAGCCGCTCGATGAATTCGATCCGGTAGCCGTCGGGGTCGGTGACGAAGAACAGCCGCGCGGCGACCAGGCCCTCGAGCTCGTATTCGATGAGGGTGTCGGGCTTCAGCCCGTCGGCTTCGAGGCGCGCGCGC
>JAKSBY010000741.1 GCA_022360855.1 Sphingomonadales bacterium
GGTGGCGCTCAGGATCGGGCAGTAGCTCGCCATATGAGCGACAAGCCGCGCAATCTGATCGACATCACCCTGGACGAATCTTCGGTGGTGCGCTGGAACCCGGATATCGATCACGAACGCCGGGTCGCCATCTTCGATCTGTTGGAGGAAAACATCTTCCGGCCCGCCGCCGACGTCTGCGGCGGCTCGGAGGGCCCCTACAAGCTGGCGCTTTCCGTGTCGGAAGGCCGGCTGGTCTTCGGTCTTTCCGACGCGAACGACAAGCCGCTCGGCGCATTCAACCTGCCGATGACGCCGTTCCGGCGCGTCATCCGCGAATACTTTGCCATCTGCGAGGCCTATTTCGACGCCATCAAGACCGCGAGCCCCTCACGCATCGAGGCCATCGATATGGGACGGCGCGGGCTGCATAATGACGGCTCGGTGCTGCTGCAGGAACGCCTGGCCGGCAAGGTCGAGCTCGACCTGGCGACTGCGCGGCGACTGTTTACGCTGATCTGCGTCCTCCATCTGCGCGCCTAGCCCATGACCGGCCCGGAGGCAAAAACACCCCGCAGTGTGCTCTTTCTCTGCAACCTCAACGCCGTCCGTTCGCCCATGGCCAAGGCACTGGCGGATCACCATTGCCGGCGCCGCGTGTTCGTGGATTCGGCCGGCATCCGCGCCGGTGAGCTGGACGGCTTCGCGGTAGCGGCGATGGATGAGCTCGGCCTCGACATTCTCGGCCACGAGCCCAAGCAGATCAGCGACGTCGTGCCGCAAGACTTTGACCTGATCGTCACCCTCTCGCCCGAGGCGCATCACCAAGCGCTGGAATTCACGCTCGACAGCGATCTCGCGGTGGAATACTGGCCGACGCCGGACCCGACCGCGACCGAGGGCAGCCGCGAGGTAATATTGGACGCCTACCGGGCGGTCCGCGACCGCCTCAGGACGCGCATCGCCGAGCGGTTCGACTTCGCCGCGCCCGGGCATCTCTAGCTCGTCCCAAGCCGGCCCCAAAGCCCTTGCAATTTGCCCCAAAGGCGGCCATTTATGCGCACCACAGAGAGCCTGAAGGACAAGAATGGCAAAAGAAGCAACCATCGAAATGCGCGGCGTCGTGACCGAGCTGCTGCCGAACGCGATGTTTCGCGTCAAACTCGAGAACGATCACGAGATCCTCGGCCACACCGCCGGCAAGATGCGCAAGAACCGTATCCGCGTGCTCGTCGGCGACGAAGTCCTGGTCGAACTGACCCCCTATGACCTGACCAAAGGCCGCATCACCTACCGGTTCAAATAGCGCCGGTTCAAATAGCTAGTGCATTGACCGCACGTTCCCCCTCTCCGCCACGCCCAGCCCAGCCGGACTTCATTTTGGCCTCCGCCTCGCCCCGGCGGCGGGAGCTTCTGGCGCAAATCGGCGTCACGCCGGATCGCGTTGTCGCGGCGGAGATCGACGAGACCCCGCGCACGGGCGAGAAGCCGGGCGAGCTCGCCAGCCGCCTGGCGCTCGAAAAGGCCCGCGGGGTTGGCAGGCAGGAGCCGGGTGCCCTCATCCTCGCCGCCGATACGGTGGTCGCCTGCGGCCGCCGCATCCTGCCGAAGCCCGAAGACGAGGCCGCGGCGCGCGCCTGTTTGAGCCTGCTCTCGGGCCGCCGCCACCGGGTCTTCGGCGGTGTCTGCCTGTTGCTTCCCGGAGATGAGCCGCGCACCCGGCTGGCGACCAGCATCGTCACCTTCAAGAGGCTGACCGAAGCCGAGATCGCCGGGTATCTGGCCTCCGACGAGTGGCGCGGCAAGGCGGGCGGCTACGCCATCCAGGGCCGCGCCGCGCGCTTCGTGCGCTTTCTCTCCGGCTCCTACTCCAATGTCGTCGGCCTGCCGCTCTACGAGACGGCGAATTTGCTGGCGAGCGCCGGGATCGGCGGCGGCTAGGCCATGCGGCTCTTCGTCGAACGCGCCATCGGCCTGACCCGCACTGCGCTCGTCGATGCCGACGAACGGGTTCTGGAGGTCCGGCACTTCTTCGAGTCCCGGCCGGACCGCACGGGCGCCATCCACGCCGGCCGCGTTACCGCTGTCCGCCGCGAATTCGACGCCGCCTTCGTCGATATCGGCGGCGGCGAGACCGGTTTCTTACCACTCAAAAAGGCGCCAAAAGGGCTCGCGGAGGGTCAGAGACTCGCCGTGAAGATCACCGCGGAAGCGACCGGTCGACCGGACGAAGACAAGTCCCTGCGA
>JAKSBY010000014.1 GCA_022360855.1 Sphingomonadales bacterium
CGTGGCGTTCGGCTTCTGGACGCTGTCCATGCTGACCTATTTCTCCTACCAGCTAAAGCTCCATCCGGAAGACGCCGCCTATGCGGTGAACTATGGGCTCGACCGGGTCCGTTGGATCGCGCCCGTGCCCGTGGGGTCGCGCATCCGCTGTCGCGCGAAGCTGCTCGACGCGCGGCACAAGGATAGCGATCGCATCGTCATGCGCACACGAAACCTCATCGAGGTCGAGAACCAGAATCAGCCGGCAATGGAGGCGGTCTGGCTCGGCCTGCTTGTCCGCGCATAGGGCCGAACATGGCCACCTTCGCCGAATACACCGACTACGACGCCATCGGGTTGGCCGAGCTGATCAGGAGCCGCGCCGTTTCCCGCCGCGAGGTGTTCGACGCCGCGTGCGCCCAGATTGAGCAATACAATTCCGACGTCAATGCGGTGGTCTTCGATTGGATTGAGGGAGCCGGCGCACGCCTGGAACGCGGGTCCGCCAAAGGTCCGCTGGCGGGCGTTCCCTTCCTGCTGAAGGCGAGCGCGGTCTACTGCCAAGGCACGCCGACCACGGCCGCCAGCCGGTTCATCGCGCCCGCGCCGGCGGATCACGACAGCCACTTTGTCACCGCCTGCCGCGACGCCGGCCTGGTGATCCTGGGCAAGACCAACCTGCCGGAATTCGGCCTCAACGCGACCACCGAGCCCATGCTCTATGGCGCCACGCGAAACCCCTGGGACACCGGGCGGACCGCCGGCGGCTCCTCGGGCGGCGCCGGTGCGGCCGTCGCGTGCCGCATGGCTCCCGTGGCGCACGGCACGGACGGCGCCGGCTCGATCCGTATTCCGGCCTCGGCCAACGGCGTGTTCGGCTTCAAGCCGACCCGCGGCCTCACGCCCTGCGGTCCGCATGCGGGGGAGCTCTGGTCCGGCCTGGCCTGCAATCACGTGCTCACCCGGTCGGTGCGCGACAGCGCCGCGGTGCTGGATGTCTGCCACGGGCCCTGGCCGGGCGACCCTTATTCCGCACCGACGCCGGCGCGGCCGTTTCTGGACCAAGCCGGCCGGCCACCGGATCGCCTGCGGATCGGCTTTTCCGCAGAAACACCGCATGGAACTGACACCCACCCGGAATGCGTCACCGCCGTCGAGGATGCCGCCGCGCTCTGTTCCTCCCTCGGCCACGAGGTCATCGAGGCCGCGCTCCCCTTCGACATGGAAGCGGCGGTCGCGGCGCTCCGCGTGATCTGGGCGAGCCATGTCTCGCTCACCATCAGGTCCCATAACGCACTCGTCGGCCGTCCGCCGGATTACGGCACCGGCCTCGAGACGGTGACGGCTGCGCTCGCCAATGAGGCTAGGTCCTATACGTGCACCGATCACGCTGCGGCGGTCGCGCATGTCCACAAGGTGGGGCGCGACCTCGCCGCCGCTTTCGAGCTGTTCGGCGTGTTCCTGTCTCCGACCATGAGCCGGCCGCCCTGGCCGCTCGGCACCCCGAGCATGATGTCGGCGAACCTCGACGGATATCTTGAAGAGCTCTTCGATCTCTGCGCCTTCACGCCGCAATTCAACATGTCGGGCCAGCCCGCCATGTCCGTGCCGCTTCACTGGTCGGCGGACGGGCTGCCGGTCGGCGTCCAATTCGCCGCCCGCTTCGGCGAGGATGCCGCGCTGTTTCGGCTCGCGGGCCAACTGGAGACGGCGCGGCCCTGGGCGGATCGGCGGCCCGGGCTTCTGGACGCGGCGGCAGCCTAGAGCATGACCTCCTTAGATGGAATCACTTTGATGGCGCTGAGGGCCGGGCCCTTTTGCGCCTCGGGCTGCGTGCCGCCCTTGTCCGATGCGCTGCATCTCACCGCGGACGTCACGCAGCCCGAGGCACAAAATCTTCCCGGTCAAAGTGGTTCCATCTAAGGAGGTCATGCTCTAGATCCATGGCGGGCGTTCGCAACATCCTGTTCATCATGTGCGATCAGCTGCGCGCCGACTATCTGGGCTGTGCGGGTCACAAAACTCTGAAAACCCCCAATATCGACCGGCTTGCGGCAATGGGCGTGTGCTTCACGCGCGCCTATTGCCAAGCGCCGGTCTGCGGACCCTCGCGCATGTCGTTTTATACCGGCCGCTACGTCAGCGCCCACGGCGCGACCTATAACGGCGTTCCGCTGCCAGTCGGTATCCCGACGATGGGAGACTATCTGCGCCCGCTCGGCCTTCGGACCGCGGTGGTCGGTAAGACCCATGTCGCCCCCGATATCGGCGGGATGAAACGCCTCGGCATTGAGAGCAGCCCGGAGTCCCGGTTGCTCGGCCAAGCGGGATTCGAGCCCTATGCGCGCGACGACGGCCTCCATCCCGAGACCGGGAGCCGCGTCCGGAGCCCGTATAACGACTATCTCAGAAGCCTCGGATACGCGGCGGACAATCCGTGGCACGACTACGCCAACTCGGCCACAGACGGCGACGGCAGGGTGGTCAGCGGCTGGCATTTGCACAATGCCGGCTTGCCCGCCAGAATCGATCCGGAACATTCGGAAACCGCCTTTACGACGGACCGGGCGCTCGACTTCATCACCGAATGCGGTGAGGCGCCCTGGTGCCTGCACCTCAGCTACATCAAGCCGCACTGGCCCTATATGGCGCCGGCCCCCTTCCATGCGCATTACGGCGCAGACGATGTCCAGCCGGTCTGCGCTTCTAAAGGCGAGCTTGACAACCCGAACCCCGTCTACGCCGCTTTTGCGGCGTTGCCGTTCAGCCGCGAATTCGGCAAGCCGCGTACCCGCCGCCGCGTGATCCCCACCTATATGGGGCTGGTCTCGGAAATCGACCGTCATCTCGGACGGCTGTTGGCAAGGCTGGAGGCATCGGGCCGTCTGGCGGATACGATGATCGTCTTTACCTCCGATCATGGCGACTATCTTGGCGACCACTGGCTCGGCGAAAAGGATCTGTTTCACGAGCAGAGCGTCCGAATCCCGCTGATAATCTACGATCCCGATCCGGCGGCGGAGCTCGCGCGCGGGACGACCGACGACCGGCTCGTCGAGGCCGTCGATCTCCTGCCCACCTTCATCGACGCTCTTGGCGGGGCGCCGGAGCCACATCTGCTCGACGGCGCATCGCTGCTGCCCGCGATGCGGGGTCCGGCCGACGCGCCGCCGCGCGATGCCGTGGTCAGCGAAGGCGATTTTTCCTTCAGCGCCGCCCGGCACGCGCTCGGACTGGTGCCGTATGAGGCACGCGGCACCATGATTCGGACCGCGACCCACAAATATGTCGATTTCGGCAAATCCGGAAGCCAGCTCTTCGACCTCGACGACGACCCCCTGGAGCTCAAGGACCTCTCGCCCGACTCCGGCTACAAATCAGTGCGCAGAGAGATGGCCGACCGGCTGTTCGAATGGTTTCGCACGCGCCGCACCCAAAGGCAGCTTTCCGATCACGAGGTCGAGGCGCGCACCGGGAAGGATCGCGAGCATGGGTTCCTGATCGGCGTGTGGTAGATGCGCATGGGCAGGGCAAGTGATCAAATCCTCGTTATCGGCGGTGGTCTCTTGGGACTTACGTCGGCGTTGGCGCTTATCGAAGCCGGATTCAGGGTCACGGTCATCGAGAAGCAGTCCGATGTCGGTCTCGGAGCCAGCTTTGCCAATGGCGCGACCCTGACGCCCTCCATGTCCGACCCGTGGAACTTCCCGGGCGTGCACCGCACGCTCATCCGCTCGCTTTTTCAGCCAACATCGCCCGTTGCGCTCAGGCCGGCGGCGCTGCCGTCTTTGGTGGCATGGGGCATACGCTTCCTTGCGAATTCCACACCCGCCAGGCATCGCGCCTCGACCCGCCAGAACTTCCGGCTTGCCCGCTATAGCCTTCATGAAACCCAACGATTGCAGGACCGGTTCAACCTTGATTTCGAGTCCCGCAAACGCGGCGTGTTGCGGCTGTTTCGCAACGCCGGGGAAATGGCCGCTCCGCTGGCAGTCGCCGAAATGCTTGCGCCCGAGGGGCTGGACTATAAAATCCTGGATGCGGGCGGAGCCGCCGCGGCCGAGCCGCAGCTCTCCGGCATCCGCGAACAAATCGCCGGCGCCATTCACTATCCCATCGACGAGACCGGCGACGCTCACCTGTTCTGCCAGGCGCTGAAACAAACGATCCGGCGCCTTGGCGGGGAAATCCTCTGTGGTACCGAGGTATGCGGCATCCAAAGGCGGGGGTCGCGCGTGACCGGCGTGTCTTTGACCAAAGGGGATTTGCCCGCCGAGCGCGTCGTGGTAGCGGCCGCGCATGCCAGCCCGAGCCTCTTGAGCGATGCCGGCCTGTGCCTGCCGGTGAAGCCCGTCAAAGGCTATTCGATTACGATCGACACGGCCGAATTGGGCAACGTGCCGACGGTACCTGTTGTGGACGAAACTCTGCACGGGCTGATCACGCCGCTTGATGGCCGGCTGCGCATCGCCGGCACCGCGGAATTTGCCGGCCCCGACACACGGATCCGCCCGGAGCGGATCGCCGGCCTCCTGTCGCTGTTGGGGCAGCTCTATCCCCACATCCGGAAACGGGTGCGCGACGGCGCCGTTTCACCCTGGGCCGGCCTCAGGCCCATGAGCGCCGATGGCCGGCCTTTCATCGGCGAGACCGGGATCGGCGGTCTCTACCTCAATACCGGGCATGGCCATCTCGGGTGGACGATGGCGGCCGGCTCTGCAAAGCTCCTGGCCGACCTCGTGACAGGGAGCGCGCCGGCGATCGAGCCTGCGCCATTCAGGGCAACGCGGGCGACCTGAATGGGCGCCCCGGACCCCGAGGCACAAGCCGCGTTTATCGACGCCGACTGCCATCTGCCACCGACGAGCGAGGGCTTCCTTTCCGGGCTAACCTTCGCAGTCAAAGACAATTTCGCCGTGGCCGGAACGATCGCCGGATGCGGCAACCCCGATTGGGCCGCGACCCAGTCGCCGGCGCGCGTGACTGCGCCCACCATCGATCGGCTGCGGCAAGCCGGCGCGGCTCTGACCGGCCTACCAGTCGATTTCGACC
>JAKSBY010000035.1 GCA_022360855.1 Sphingomonadales bacterium
ATCGAAGGCAGCCGCGAGACGCTCATACGCGTCATTGGCAAACAGCAGATCTCCGTCCGGCGACAGCACATAGGTGGGCAAGGAGGCATCGAACAGAAAATCCTGCTCTTTTAGAAACCGTGTGGCCTTCTTGTGGGATTTGCCATTCGGCGTTTTCTTTGCGCGCTTCTTTTTGGAACCGGACGCCGCCTCGCTGGTGGCTGGGACGATCGTGCAGCGGCTCCAATCGATACCGCCCGGCTTTGATGTTGCCTCAACCGACATTCTCAAGCTCGTCCAACGCCATCTGATAGGTGGCGTCACGCTGCCAGTAATGCAATGCGGCTTGGGCGTTTTCGCGCTTCACCGCATTAAACAATTCAAGGATTCGGTTGAGGATACTGGTCTGCTGCGCGCCCGCCCCATCCCTGGCCTCGCTGACCAGAAGAAACAGGGTCGTAAAGTCGTTGAGGTCCATATCCACCGCGCGGGCGAGGACGGCGAGGCTCTCGCCGCCCTTGTCGGAGAATATCCGCCACGCCGTGCGGACATCAATGGAGCCAAACTCGGCGAGCCCGGCAATGAATACCGGAATGCGTTGCTGGCGCAGGCATTGGACCAGGAATTTGACGTTGAGCTCGCCCAGATTGGCCATGCGCCGTACGAGTTTGCGCGCGCGGATGAAGACGCCGTCGCCTTCCTTGTGCTCGTCGATCGTGCTCTGTGCGGCCTTCTGAACAGCATCGTCCAGCACGGACGGGTCAATGTCGAACTCGGTCAGAATATGCTTGCGCAGCGCGGCGGAGACCCACCAATACATGCGATAGGCCAGTTCTGTCGGCAGATCGGCGCGGCGCAGAAGCGGCTCCTGATAGCGGTCGACCCGGCGGCTTTCGGCGACCAGATACTCCATGGCGTGCTGCGACAGTTTCGCGTCCGGATTACGGATCAGGGTCTCGATAACATCCTGGTCGCCGTATTCGACCAAGGCTTCGGCGACCTCTTCGCTCACCTGGTCTCTGAGCGCGATCGACAGCCGGTGCTCGTCGGTGCGCATGCGGACGATTTCAATGAGCTCCTCATCCTGCAGAAATCTGCTTTTCTCGAGGATCGGCCGCGCGATCGGGATCTGGTCGTTGGCGAGATGGTTGAGCAATTCCGGGATATTGGCGTCGGACTTGGCGAGCGTCTGCGAGAGGTTTTGGCGCACCTCCGCTTCCACGGTATCCACCAGCTTCATCAGAATGTCGGTGCTCAGCGCCCGCTCGTGCTCGTTGAGACGGTTTTCCTCGCTGATAAAGAGGTCGGTGATATTGCCGAGCAATCGGCCGCGAGCCTCTGCGGACTTGTCTTCCGCGAGCTGAACAAGCTCCAATACCTGCTTATCCGCCAAAGCCTGCGCCCTTTTTTCTCACGGCCATCGACTTCGCCAGCGCGCGGCGCGCGGGCTGGCGAGCGTACCCCCGTCACTGCTCCGAATTCACGCCGGCCGCCTGCATCATTGCGATTTAAGGTTAAGAAAATTTAAAGTGATACGGACCGGCCCGACTGAACCCGGCCCGGAGAAAAACCTCTAAAACTGCGTTTTCCAGCCGATCTCGAAAGCCGCGTTGAAATCGCTGGTGCCGGGCGTATCGGGCCGGTCATCCATGACCCGCACATCGAAGGTAATGTCGCCGTAGGGCGTCGGGATCAGCGATTCCGCTTCGAGCATATTGATCGATTCGAAAGTGTTGCTGACTTTGTGATTGATAAGGCTCAGATCATTGAGTTCCGCATGCCTGTATACCAGCGAGACGCTACGGTTGCGGGCATCGGAGACGGTTGCGCGGATCGACAGCAACCGGGAATCCGTATCCAGCGAATGGCTCAGCGTGCGGCCACGGAAGCTGTAGCCGTCCGTATAAATACCGTGATTGAAGGTGATACCGCCGCGTTCCGGTCCGCTCCCGATTATGCGGTTGGCCTTGGTGTCGCTGAACTCCGTAGAGAGCCGCCAGGTGCCAAAGTCGCCTAACAGCGCCCCGCTTGCGTGGGCGCCAAAGAGAACGCTGATATCGTCTATCAAGAGGCCATCTTCGTCCTCTCCGATCAGTTCTCCGTAGAACGAGACCGCTGTCTCGCCAATGGTCGTACCATAACGGATGTCGACCCCGGCAAGCTGATTGCCCGGCTCGTTGGGTCCGCCCCTGTTATCGGCATCCAGTATTCCAAGCAGCGCATTTCCCCAAGTCTTAGCCGTACACGGGCGTCCTTCACCGCAGAGCTGCAACGCCCTGGACGCGCCGATTTCGACAGCGTTGAAGGGCTTCGCGGAGACCCTTATGCCCATAACGATCGGATGGTCGATATCGTTCCGCCCACCCTCAAGCCGGCCGGCGAAGACATTGAACTGCCAGGGCCCCAGCCAGCGCAGCCATCTGGTGCGAAACGGCTTGGGATCGAGCCTCTGGATACCGACGCGCGGAAATGGTCGCGCGTTGTTGGTGAGCATCAGGCCGGACTCGAAGCCCGGCCCCCACCATTGATCGATAAACCCGCCGTAAAACACCCAATTGCCGACAATCTGCGCGATGTAGCTGTCGTCGAAATGGTAATCATTGTCGTTCGGATCGTTTCGGCCACCGACGGTTAAGCGGACATAGGTTTTGTCCCAGAGCTTGTCGACGCTGACCCGCGCGTCCCCCTCGGCGCGGGCGCCGCGGCCGAAGGAGCGTACAAGGCGCTCCTCATTGGTGCCACGAGCCTCGAATTCGTAGTTGAAACCGTGATAGTCGCTCCCGGCGGGAATGTGCCGCTTGACGCGCGCCAATGCCTGCTCCACATGCGGCGGCCAGGCGCGCTGCGGCATACTGTCGATCCCGCGGGTGATATGCGCCCATGACAACGGCCATTGGTTGACCGGACCCTGGACGATGCCGAATGCAGCCAACAGCTCGACATCCTGGCGCAATTGGCGGTCGTTGGGCGTAATCCAGGGCGGGCGCGCTTTTGCGGCATCAATCAGAAATACATTTGAGAAGACTATCGCGAGAACTGCGGCGCCGAACCAAAATTTCACGGGCTTGCCTGAACTTACTTGGTAGGTGTGAATTCGCGGCCATCAATAGGTGGTTTTGCCATCAACCACAAGCCGCACCATCGTCACGGCAAGCCTAATGGAAATGCTCCCCCCGGAGGCAGGCGACGATCCTGTCTGCGGCCCGGCCGTCGCCAAACGGCGTTTCGTCCGAGCGCGTGAGCGGCGACAATTCCGCGGAATGCCGCA
The DNA here is from genome assembly GCA_022360855.1 of Sphingomonadales bacterium. Taxonomy (GTDB): domain Bacteria; phylum Pseudomonadota; class Alphaproteobacteria; order Sphingomonadales; family JAKSBY01; genus JAKSBY01. The sequence continues at coordinate 3,248 of JAKSBY010000035.1, forward strand.
CCGCCGCGACGATGGCGGCGGGATCGGTGCCTACAATTGCGGAGTTCCCAGCCTCGACACCCTCCGGACGTTCGGTTTCCGAACGGATGACGAGCACCCGCTTGCCCAGCGCCGCCGCCTCCTCTTGAAGGCCACCAGAATCGGATATCAGCAGGTCCGCGCCATCTGCCAATTCGAGGAACTCCAGATACGGCAGAGGGTCGTGGATATCGATGCCGGACCCGCCGCCTAGCAGCCTGTTTATACGGGCACGCAGATCGGGATTTGGATGAGCGACGAAGTCAAAGTGAAACGCGCCGTCCGCTGCGAGCTCGGCAACCGCACCACAAAGCCCCTCCAGAACCGGGCCCCAATTCTCGCGCCGATGGCAGGTCACCAGGACCCGCCGCGCGCCAAACTGTTCGGCGGTTTCGGCCAACCCGAGCCCACGCCCTGCCGGCCGCAGCTTACGCTCGGCCAGACGCACCATGTCGATCACCGTATTGCCGGTGACGTGGATGCGTTCGGCCTCGATACCTTCGCGAAGGAGATTGTCATGCGCGACCTGGGTCGGCGCAAAATGAAGGTCGGCAAATATGCCGATAGCGCGGCGGTTGCCTTCCTCGGGCCAGGGCGCGCTCAGATTTCCGGTGCGCAGCCCGGCTTCCACGTGCGCGACGGGAATGCGATGCAGATACCCCGCCATTGCGCCGGCGACAGCCGATTGCGTGTCTCCCTGCACCAGGATCCTGTCCGCCTTGTGCTCGGCGATAACCGCTCCGATCTGTTGGACCAGAACGCTTGTCAAAGTGGTCAGGGCCTCGTCGGTCCGTCGACATGCCAGTTCGATATCGGGGATGATGCCGAACGGCGCCAGCACACTCTCCCGCAAACCGGGATGCTGGCCGGTCAGGCACAGCCGTGACTCGAAGCCGGGATGCTTCTCGAGCGCAAGCAAGACGGGCACCATCTTGATGGCCTCAGGACGCGTCCCAATGATCGTGAGCAAGGCGGCAGACACCACAATGCGGACCAACCGGCCCGCCCCCATTTAGTGTGGTTTCTCTACCCAGAGTGGCTCGACGGCCCCGGCCGGTCAAGCCAAATGCGATGCGGCTGTTAGAGAAAATTCAGGAGTGACAGGTCGGCCAACTGGCCGACAAGCTGATAGGACGCCTGCAGCGCAAGTTGATCGTTATTCAACCGGGTGACCGCCTCGGCGATATCCACGTCCTGGATATCGGCGATGAAGGTTTCGAGAAAAACCGAGCTGTCGGCATGCTGGTCGCCGAGGGTCTCGAGGCGGCCGAACTGGATGCCGTTTCTGACCTGAACGCTCTGCGCCTGCTGGATCGCCTGATCCAGAAGTGGCAGTTCGTTGACGAGAAAGGCTCGCTGAACGCTATCGAGCTCGCCGTCAAGCGGCCCGGACGGCCCGTTGTGAAACTCCGCGATGCGCCTGATCGAAGCGAAGACCTCGCTGGCGATGTCGTCGGCGAGCAACCCGAAATCGACTTCCACATTGTCGGCGACCCGGGCCCGCGACGGGATATTATCGTTCTCGAAGGCATCGTCGGACGTGGCCAGCGCGAGCAGGTCGTCAACGGTCGAAACGCTGACTGGCGGAACGTCGGTCTTCGACCCTGCAAAGATGAAGACGCCGCCGATATTGGTGTTGAGCGCGCTGGCCGTGAAGTTGAATACCGACTTCAGCTGATCTTCGAAACCGAACGCCTTCTCCTCGGAAATGGAGACCAGCATGGCCTGCCGCAGCTCGCGCACCTGTTCTAGAATGCCTTCCAGCTGAACGTCATTACCCTCTAGCCGGCCGTTTACCGTCTTGATGGTGCTGGTGTAAGAGTCGGTGCGGATCTTAAGCGACTGCGCCCCCAAGAGTGCGGTCGTCTGACCGGAGAAGCCGCGGAACTCGTCGGCAACGCGTCCGCTGTTGACCTGCTTCTGGGCGGTGAAGACGCGTTGCTGATTGCTCAGAATGCTATTGATCATGGCCTGCGTGTGGCCAAAGCTGGAAACCCGTGTCATTGCGCTTCTCCTCTACCCTTCCAACGCCTAAAAGGCCCCCACCTAAAAGGCATTGAGCAAGGTGTCATACAATTCCTGTGCCGTCGTCAGCAGCCGCGCCGCGGCATTGTAGGAATTCTGATAAATCACCATGTTGGCGAGCTCTTCGTCGAGATTGACTCCCGACACGTCGGAAAGCCGTTCCTCGATCTCGGTCTTCATGGCGTTGTTGTCCGCCTCCAGGGTGGTCACGCGCTCGGCCATCAGCCCGGCGTTCGAAAGGAACGCGCCGGCATATTGGCCGAGCGTTACGGACTGCGCCGCCAATTCGCCGGCGGCATTGAAACCGAAGGCCTGCGTTTCCAGACTGCCGAATTCCAGGGCGCCCCGCGCGTCTCCGATCGAGAGCGCGACATCGCCGACGGCGGCCGACAGGTCGAACTTCGCCACCGCCAGACGGCCGGGGTCGTTCGCTACCGTCTCCAACACACGCAGGTTCTTTGCCGCGTCGGCGAGATATTTGTCGCCGAGGCCGAACAGGGCCGAAAACGAGACGCCCGTCCCGAAATGGCTCGTGTTGTCGTTGACGATGTTGACCCGGATATCGCTGAAACCGGCATTGGGCGTCACCTGCAGGGCGCCCTTGGCGTCCAGCGAGAACGTCGCCACATTGCCCAGCGCGCCCGGCGCGTTGAGATCGGCCAATAGATCGTCATAGGTGCCGGCTGCGATGGTCAAGGTGTGTTCGGCCAGCACCGTACCGTTACCGTCGCGCAGGCGAATCGTGACCTCCTCGCCGACGCCAAAATCGTTGGTCTGGGTGCCGACGAGCCCGGTCTCGTAGCGCCCCGAAACCTGGCCCTCGATCAAATCGTTCATGCCGAAGAAGTGGGAGAAGCCGCGTCCCGCCCTGTCGCTGGGCGCGGCCGGGTCCTGAACGATGACCACGCCATGGGCCGGGTTGCTGGCGGTGAAGCTCATGACCCCGCCGGTGAGCGCCAGCGTGCCCGCGCCGGCCAGGCCCGTATTGGCGTCGGTGATGGCATCGTTGAATGAAACGATCCCCGGGCTATCGAAATCCACCGTATGCGTCCCAACGACCTGGTTGTTTTCATCGACCACGGCGAACACGGCACGGCCGGAGAACTGGTGGTCGTCGGCGCTCGGTAATGCCGCGAGCCGGCCGACCATGGAATTCGGCGGCGGAACCGAGGCATTGTCGTTATGGGCTGCGTTGAGCTGATCGATCACACTGGCGCTGAGCTCGCCGAGGCTGAGCGACAGGTCGCGCAGCTGATCGTCCCTGAGATCGATCAGGCCGCGCAGACGTCCGCCGCGCAGATTCGGATCCAGGTTCTGAAACGCCGACAGGCGCTCTCCGGTTATGGCGTCCAGCGTATAGATCTTGATCTGATCGAACTGCGTTTCCGCCGTCACCGTTCCCGGCGCGGTGTATTCCAGCTCGCGGACCGTCGTATCGACCAGCACAACGCCGGTTTCGGTCAGCACGTGTACCGAGCCGTCGGGCTGGAGATTGGCCTGCACATCGAGGATTTCGGCCACCTCAGCAACGGCTTGCGAGCGCTGATCCTCAAGGCCGCCCAACTCCCCGTTCAGGATCTTCTCGCGGATGATCAGAGGGTTGAGCTCATGAATGCGCTTCAGGGCATCGTTGACCTTGTTCACCTGCTCGGCGATTTGGCGGTTGGTATCGGCGCGCAGATCCTGGATCGACTGCGCCACGCGGGAAGTCTCGTCGGCAAAGCTCTGGATCGAATTCAACGTCGCCTGACGCAGGATATTGTCGCCCGCATTCAGCGAGAGCTCACCGATCGAGGCAAACAGACTGTTGATCCTGCCGGCCAGCGTGCTCTGGGAGTCCGGCCGGCCCAAGACACCCTGTAACCGGTCGTGGAACTCCCGCTGGACCGTGTATTCACTCAGCGACGAGGTGGCGGTGAAGGCGGCCTGTTCCAGGAACCGGTCGACAACCCGCGTGATCTCGGAGATTTTGACGCCCGCCGCCCTGGCGCCGACCAGCACCGTCTCCTGGGAGACAACCTGGCGGGCGTAGCCGGGCGTGTTGACGTTGGCGATGTTGTTGCCGGTGATCCGAAGCGCGGCCTGATTTGTAAACAGACCGCTCAGCGAGTTTCCGATGATCGCGTTAATCGACATAATCGCCCCCTGTCTTGGCCGGCCCGGCAGCCGCAGTGCCCGATCCGGCCCGGCAATTGTTTCCGCCTAAACCGGTGTACCGCCGCAACCCGGCAATTCCTGCAGCCTGGACGGGCGAGCGGTAATCTAGCGCGGGACCTTCAGAAAATCCCATAAGATGCTGATTCGTAAGAGTTTCCATGCCCGGAAAATAGCCGCTCCTTCAATCCGTCTGGCGCCCCGGCGGCGCCATCGCCCTTAGACGAAGCAAGCGCCGTGCCAATCGATGCAAAAGCAGCCGATCCGGCGGCCGGGCTTCGAGTTTGTTAACGATTTCCGGCCTAATTTGTGCGCCACGTTCGGAGGCGGATGGGACGGGACATGGCACTAGCAGCACGGGTGGCGGCCAGCGGTATCGTATTCACATCCGGGTTGCGGCGGGAGCTTCGCGATTCCGGCGTTCTGCTCGCGGTTGTCGCCGGCTACGTGGCCCTGGTCTTCATGGTGGCGCAGCTCACCGGGCTGCCCACGCATTTCAATCTGTATCTCTATTCGGACGTGGCGCGCGCGTCGGCGGGGATGTCGCTGTTCGTCTTCCTGATCGGGTACATCGTCCATCTTGCGGTTATCGAGCGGCAGTCCAGGCCGCTGCGCCGGATCAGCAGTGACTTTCGTGCGCACATCCTCAATCCGGGCAACCTTGCCTCGGTGGCGGTGCCGCTTTGCGCGATCCCGATCTTCGTCTCTGCCTTCACCTCGTTCAAGAGCATGATCCCACAGATCAATCCCTTCGCGCTCGATCCGCTGTTCGCGCGCATGGACCAGGCGCTGCACCTCGGCTTTCATCCCTGGGAATTGACCCACGCCATATTCGGCTCGCCGGCTGCGAGCCTCGTCATCAATTTTTTCTACAATGCCTGGTTCTTCATCATGTGGGGCTTCCTGCTGTGGTTCACGCTCGATCTCAGGCGCCGCGACCTGCGCCAGCAGTTCCTGCTGTCGTTCATGCTGCTTTGGGTGCTGCTG
>JAKSBY010000753.1 GCA_022360855.1 Sphingomonadales bacterium
CCCGCGTGATAGCCGGCGGCGTGGGTGAAGAGATGGGGTCCCGCTACATCGCCGGCGGCAAAGACCTTGCGATTGGAGGTCCTGAGCCGGCGGTCGACGGTGATGCCGCGCCCATTGAAATCAATGCCCGCGGCCTCCAGGCCCATATTTTCCACATTCGGTCGACGTCCGGTTGCGACGAGCAGGTGGCTGCCGGTCACGCTGGCATCCTGGCCGCCTTGCGTATAGGCAACGGTGATCTCTCCGGCCCGGCCGGAAACTTCGGATGCCTGGGCGCCGGTGACGAAGTCGATGCCTTCGGCGCCGAGGGACTCGACCACCACACCGGCCAGTTCCTCATCATCTCGCGGCAGGATTCGCTCCATCTCGAGCACGGTCACGCGCGCGCCGAGCCGGCGGTGGGCGGCGGCCATCTCGACGCCGATGGCGCCGCCGCCGATGATGATCAGATGCTCGGGCTGGTCTTCCAGGTCGAAAAGCGTCTCGTTGGTCAGATAAGGCACGCTGTCGAGCCCGGGTATCGGCGGCACGGCCGGGCGGCTTCCGGTGGCGACAACGAAGCGCCGCGCGGTGATGCGATAATCGCCGGCCTCCACTTCGCGCGGGCCGACAAAGCGCGCGTCGGCCTCAATCACATTGACGCCGAGGCCGCGAAACCGCTCCGGCGAATCATGCGGCTCGATGCCCGCGATCACGTCCTGCACATGGGCGCGCACCCTGGCCCAGTCGACCTCGGGCGCGTGGCTTTTGACACCGAAGATATCGGACGAAGCCATCGTTTTGGCTTGTTCGGCGGCGGCCAGCAGCGCCTTTGAGGGCACGCAGCCGGTATAGAGGCAATCGCCGCCCATGCGGGCGCGTTCGATGAGTACGGTATTCGCACCCATCTGCGCCGCCCCGGCGGCTACCGAAAGCCCGGCGGCGCCGGCGCCGATGACGCAGAGATCGACCTTGAGGGCGGTGGTCATTGCGCCTCGGCCCCCTCGCCCGCGGGATTGCCGCGGAAGCGTTTGTAGATCACCGGGACCAGGGCCAGGACCACAAGGCCGATCAAAGGCAGCAGGATCTGCGGCTCGAGGAAGATCGAAAGGCCGATCTCCGTCCCGAGATCGATGGCCGCGCCCAGGCCGTTGCCCAGGCTGGCATAGACGAAAGTAACCGGGATGATGCCGAGAAAGGTGGCCAAAACGTATGTGCGGAAACGCACGCCAAGGAAGGCGGCGGCCAGATTGATCAGCCAGAACGGGAATAGCGGCACCATCCTGAGCACCAGCAGGTAGTTGAAGGCATTGGCATGGAAGCCTTCCTCGAATCGCTTCATGCGCGGTCCGGCCTTGGCGCGCAGGCTGTCGCCGAGCGCGGTTCTGGCCGCCAGGAAGATGAGTGCGGCGCCGATCGACGCCCCGACCACGGCGAGCGAGCCGCCGAGCCAGGTGCCGAACACGAAGCCGCAGGTGAGCGTGAGGAACACCGCGCCGGGAACGGAGACCGCGACCGCGGCGGCGTAGATGATGACGAATATCAACGGCGCCAGGATCTGGTGACGGCCGGCGAAATCCAGGATTGCCTGCCGGTTTTCCTGCAGGAAGGCGAGCATGGCTGCGCCGTCGATACCGGAGAAAATCAGGCTCAGAAAGACCGCTGCGATAACGGCGATCGGCAGCCAGCGCAGAAGCGGATTCCGGCGCGGGTTCTCGGCGGCGGCGCTTTCCATATCACTCACCTCTCGATGCTCCTCTGAAAAAGCAAAAACTGGCTCTTGGATGGTACAAACCGAAACAACATATCGTCACAGTTTCGTGACCCGCTGGCGTTGACTTGGCGCCGGCTTTGTGACTATACACCCGTCGCCGCGACAACGCCCCGGCAAACGGCAGCTTAGGGCCGAAAAACAGGGCCGGCCGGCGATTGGTTCTACCGTGTGGAGATAAGTTGTGAAACGGACGTATCAGCCGAGCGTTCTGAAGCGCAAGCGCCGCCATGGATTCCGCGCGCGCATGTCGACCAAGGCCGGTCGGCGGGTGATTGCCGCGCGCCGCGCAAAGGGCCGCAAGACCCTGTCTGCCTGACCGCTGGTGCGGCCACCGGGCGGCGGGGTGAAACCGCGAGCGTCCGGGATGGATCCGGAGGGCCGACCCTGGAGATCAGCGGTCGGCTTTTCTTAGTTTAGGGCTTTTTCTCAAGAGGCGTGACCGAGGTGGGCGACGGGGTGCGACTGGAGCGGTTAAGAAAGCGGCGCGAATTCCTCGCCGTTGCGTCGGGTGGACGGAAATGGGTGACGCCCGGCCTGGTTCTGCAAGCCGCGCCGTCATCCCATGCCGATACCCACGCCGATACCGACAGGGGGCGGGTCGGCTTCACCGCCAGCCGCAAGGTCGGCAACGCCGTCGCCCGCAACCGCGCCAAACGCCGCCTCCGGGAAGCGGCCCGCACCATCCTGGCCGCGCACGGCGCGCCCGGATACGATTATGTGCTGATCGGCCGCCGGGCGACGATTGACCGCGCCTACACAAGGCTGACGCAAGACCTTGAAACCGCGCTCAAGAAACTCAAACTCTATCACTGATCATGAACCCAGCCGTCGCCATCCTGCGCTTTTTCGTTCGCGTCTATCAGTATGCGATCTCGCCTGTCTTGGGTCCACGCTGCCGCTACCAGCCGACCTGTAGCGAATACGCGGCCGAGGCGCTCGAGGTCTACGGCGCATTGGCCGGCGGCTGGTTGGCGCTCAGGCGCTTTCTGCGCTGCCATCCCTGGGGCGGTCACGGCTACGACCCGGTTCCGCAGGCGCGGCCACCGCATCACCGGATGCATGAGGACTGCGCCGATGGCTGATCAAAAGAACCTCGTCGTCGCCTTTGCGCTGTCGCTCATCGTCCTGATCGGCTTTCAGTATCTCTATATCGAGCCCCGGGAGGCCGAACGGCAACGCCTGGCTGAAGAGACGGCGGCGCAGTCGGAGCAGGTCGAACCACCAGACGCGCTTCAGACCGATCTGGCGCCGGAGTTCAGCACGGGTGCCGTGGTGAACGAGGCGCCGGCCGCAGAGCCGGCAGCGCCGCAGCCGCCGGCGCGGCGCGTTGCCCTGGAAACCGCGCGCCTCCAGGGCTCGATCTCGCTGAGGGGCGGGCGCATCGACGACGTGGTGCTGGCCGACTATTTCGACCGTATCGGCGAGGGTGCCCAGAACATCCGCCTGTTCGAGCGGGCCGACAGCGACGATGCCTATTTCGGCGAATTCGGCTGGTGGGCGCGCGCCGAGCAGGGCCTCAGCCTGCCGACGGGCGATACGGTCTGGGACGCGCCGGACGCGGCCCTGACCACCGAGACGCCCCTGGTGATGACCTGGGACAACGGCCAGGGCCTGGCCTTCACGCGGACGGTAGAAGTCGACGAAAACTTCCTCTTCACCGTCACCGATACGGTGACCAACACCACGCCCGGCGACGTGGCGCTCGGCACCTATGGCCGCCTCAACCGCAACGGCACGCCGGACACGCTCGGCTTTTTCATCCTCCATGAAGGCCCCGTCGGGGTCCTCGGGGAAACCCTGGAGGAAGTCGATTACGACGATCTGCGCGACGTACGGAACAAGGATTTTGCCTCGCAGGGCGGCTGGATCGGCATCACCGACAAATACTGGCTGGCGGCCTTGATCCCCGACCAATCGAGCGAGATCAACGCGCGGTTCCTCTATCGCAGCGACGGCGGCCCCGCGCGCTACGGCACCAATTACCGCACCGACCGCGAGATCGTGCCTGCCGGCGGCGCCTACACGGTGACCCACCGGCTGTTTGCCGGCGCCAAGGAGGTGGAGGTCATCGATTCTTATGAAGACGCGTATAACATCACGCTCTTCCACAAGGCGATCGACTGGGGCTGGTTCCATTTCCTGACCCGGCCGCTCTTCTACATCCTCCACTTCTTCTACGGCATCGCCGGCAATTTCGGCGTCGCCATCCTGCTCCTGACGGTTTTGGTCAAGCTCGCCTTCTTCCCGCTGGCCAACAAGCAATACGAGTCCATGAGCAAGATGAAGGCGCTGCATCCGAAGATGATCCAGCTCCGCGAACGCTATGCCGACGACAAGATGCGCCAGCAGCAGGAATTGATGGCGCTCTACAAGAAGGAGAAGGTCAATCCGCTGGCCGGCTGCATGCCGATCCTGATCCAGATTCCGGTCTTCTTCGCGCTCTACAAGACCCTGTTCGTGACCATCGAGATGCGCCACCAGCCCTTCTTCGGCTGGATCAAGGACCTGTCGGCGGCCGACCCCTTGACGCCCCTGAACCTGTTCGGGCTGATCCCCTGGGATCCGCCGTCGTTTATCGCCATCGGCATCTGGCCCCTGATCATGGGCCTCACCATGTATCTGCAGCAGAAGATGAACCCGCAGCCCGCCGATCCGATCCAGGCCAAGGTGCTGATGGCCATGCCCATCGTGTTCACCTTCATCCTGGCGCCGTTCCCGGTGGGCCTTGTGATCTACTGGACGTGGAACAACGTGCTCTCCATCGCCCAGCAATGGGTCATCATGCGGCGCATGGGCGTCTCGATCGGCGATGGCTGACCTTTGGGGTGACTGCGCGTTCCTCAAGGGCGTGGTCAGCCTCGACGGCCTGCCGCCGGCGGACCGGCCCGAGATCGCCTTTGCCGGGCGCTCCAATGTCGGCAAGTCGAGCCTGATCAACGCGCTCACCGGCCGCCGCGCCCTGGCGCGCACCTCCAACACGCCGGGCCGGACCCAGGAGATCAATTTCTTTCAGCTTGGAGACCGGCTCTATCTGGTCGATCTGCCCGGCTACGGTTTCGCCAAGGCGCCCAAGCCCGTGGTGGAGGCGTGGACGCGGCTGATCAGGGCCTATCTCCAGGGCCGCCCCAATTTGCGCCGGGTGTTCCTCCTGATCGATTCGCGCCATGGCACCAAGCCCGTCGACCGGGAGCTCATGACGCTCCTGGACACCGCGGCCGTGCCCTATCAGTTGGTGCTCACCAAGGCGGACAAGCTGAAGCCTGCGGCGCGTGAGAGCATCGTGGCGCAAGCGGCGGACGAGACGTCCGGCTTCATTGCGCGGCATCCGGACGTCCTGATCACCAGCGCGGAAAAGAAATGGGGCCTCGAGGCGGTGCGCGCCGAGGCCGCGGCGCTTGCCGAGAGCGGCGCATAAACGATAGAACAGCCGGGCGCGGGAGGCAGTGACGGTGAATACGGAAGACGAATTGCGCAAGACCTATCTCGGCAAGGCCGCCACCTTGTCGGAGGCGCTGCCCTATCTCAAGCGCTATGCCGGCGCAACATTTGTCATCAAATATGGCGGCCATGCCATGGGCGATAAGGAGCTGGCGCGCCAGTTTGCCCACGACGTGGTGCTCCTGAAGCAGGTCGGCATCAATCCGGTGATCGTCCATGGCGGCGGCCCGCAGATCGGCCGCATGCTGGAGCGCCTCAAGATCAAAAGCTCGTTCATCGACGGGCTCAGGGTCACCGACGAAGCCACCGTCGAGGTCGTCGAGATGGTGCTCTCGGGCTCCATCAACAAGGATATCGTCGCCGCCATCTCGCGCGCCGGTGGCAACGCGGTGGGCCTCTCGGGCAAGGATGGCGGGCTGGTGATGGCGCGTCCGCTCACCCGCAAGAAGCGCGACCCGGATTCGCATATCGAGGAAGTGCTCGATCTCGGCTTCGTCGGCGAGCCCGAGTCCGTGAACCCGCACCTCTTGGAGGAATTCGCCCGCTCCGACATCATTCCGGTCATCGCGCCGATCGGCCTCGGCCGGGTGGGCGAGACCTTCAACATCAATGCGGACACGGTGGCCGGCGCGGTCGCCGCCGCGCTCGGCGCCAGCCGCCTACTGCTGCTGACCGACGTGGCCGGCATTTTGGGCAAGGGGGGCGAACTGTTGGCCGAGCTCGCGGTGGGCGAGGTGGAGGCGCTGATCGAAAGCGGCGTGATCCATGGCGGCATGATCCCCAAGGCCGAGACCTGCATCTCCTCGGTCCAGGCCGGTGTCGAGGCGGCGGTGGTGATGGACGGCCGCGTGGCGCACGCGATCCTGCTCGAGATCTTCACCGAACACGGCGCCGGCACCTTGATCCGGGGCGGCTGACCATGCCGTCCGCTGTTGAGGCCGACGTCTGGATCTTCGATCTGGACAACACGCTCTACCCGGCGGAATGTCGCCTGTTCGACCAGATCGATGTGCGCATGGGCGCCTTCATCTCCGAGCTGCTGTCCGTCGACCGGGTCGAAGCGCGGCGTATCCAAAAGCTCTATTTCATGGAATACGGCACCACCCTGCGCGGGCTGATGGATCGCCACGGCGTCGCGCCCGAGGATTTCCTCGCCTACGTCCACGATATCGACGTCTCTCCCGTGCCGCCGAACGCGCGCCTGGCCCGCGCCCTGGCGCGCCTCGACGGCCGCAAGCTGGTCTACACCAACGGCTCGGCCAAGCATGCAGGCAACGTCCTCCAACGGCTCGGCGTGGCCGGCCACTTCGAGGGCGTCTTCGACATCGCCGGTGCCGATTACGTCCCCAAGCCGGACCGGCGCGCCTATGACCGCATGGTCGAGCTGTTTTCCGTCACACCCGGCCGCGCCGTCATGATCGAAGACATGGCGCGCAATCTGATCCCGGCGGCGGCCATGGGCATGACCACGGTCTGGCTCGACGCCGGCCACGAATGGGGCGCCGCCGACCACGACCCGGATTCGATCCACCACACGATCGACGATCTGACCGACTGGCTCGAAGAGCAGGTGGCGGGCTGAGTTGACTTGCGGAGCGCGCCGGCTATTGTCTCCGCCGTTTCTCCAAAAAAGGACAAGATTAAGTATGGACTCGCTTGCCGCCACCATCGACCGCGCCTGGGAGGCGCGCGACGGGATTTCCAGCGCGACCACCGGAGAAGCCCGCGACGCGGTGGATACTGCGCTCGGCATGCTGGATTCCGGCGAGGCCCGGGTCGCCACCAAGGAAGACGGCGTCTGGACCGTACATCAGTGGCTCAAAAAGGCCGTTCTCCTGTCGTTCCGGCTGAATCCCATGGAGGTGATCGCCGGCGGGCCTGGCGGGAACGGCGGCTGGTATGACAAGGTGCCGTCCAAATTCGACGGCTGGGGCGAGAGCGCCTTTGCCGCCGCCGGCTTCCGCGCCGTGCCCGGCGCCATCGTCCGCCGCGGCGCGCATGTGGCTTCGGGCGCGGTGCTGATGCCGTCCTTCGTGAATATCGGCGCCTATGTCGGCGAAGGCACCATGGTGGACACCTGGTCCACCGTCGGCTCCTGCGCGCAAATCGGCGCCAACGTCCACCTTTCCGGCGGCGTCGGCATCGGCGGCGTGCTGGAGCCGTTGCAGGCGGAACCTGTGATTGTCGAGGACGATTGCTTCATCGGCGCCCGCGCCGAGGTCGCCGAAGGCGTGATCGTGGAGCAGGGCGCGGTGATCTCCATGGGCGTTTATCTCGGCGCGTCGACCAAGATCGTCGACCGGGAGACCGGCGCGGTGACCCGGGGCCGCGTGCCCGCCTATTCGGTGGTGGTGCCCGGCACGCTGCCCGGCCGGCCGCTGGCCGATGGCAGCGAAGGCCCGGGACTCTATTGCGCGGTGATCGTCAAGCGCGTCGACGCCCGGACCCGCGCCAAGACCTCCATCAACGAGCTGCTCCGGGGCTGAGCCGATGGGAGACGCCTCCTCCATCGATGCGGTGGCGCTGGCCCGTGATCTCATCCGCCTGCCCACGGTCACGCCGGACACCGGCGCGGCGCTCGACCATCTGGCGGATGTGCTCACCGGTCTCGGTTTTGCCTGCCAGCGGGCGGATTTCGACGAGCCCGGCATGCCCGAAGTGGGCAACCTTTACGCCCGCATCGGCGACGGCGCCCCCAATCTCTGCTTCGCCGGGCATACGGACGTGGTGCCGCCGGGCCATGCGGAGGCATGGGATGACGATCCGTTCCAGGCGGTGGTCAGGGACGGCATGCTCTACGGCCGCGGCGCCGCCGACATGAAATCCGCGATTGCCGCCTTCGTGGCCGCCGCCGCGCGTCATCTCGCGGACCATGCGGGTCCGGCTACGGGATCGCTATCGCTGTTGATCACCGCCGACGA
>JAKSBY010000200.1 GCA_022360855.1 Sphingomonadales bacterium
CGGGGATTGACCAGCCCGAGCACACCGCCACCAAGCGCGATCGCGCCCGAGGAAACCACGAGAATTTCGACCCCGCGGGCGTGATAGGACGCGAGATCGCGAGCGAGCGCCGCCAGCCAGTCGCGTTTGAGCGCGCCGGTGGCCGGCTCGGTCAGAAGCGACGAGCCGATCTTGACGACCAGGCGCCGGGCCGAGGCAAGCGCCTGCGTCGCGTCGGATTGGTTCAGAGCGGCGTCCATGACGATAGCCCCTCCTCGGGCTCCTTCTCCTCGCTCCGCACGTCCTTGACGAACTCCGCCAGCCGTCCCAACGCCCGGTCGACGCCCTGACCGGTAACACCGGAAAGAACCAGCACCTCGCCGCCCGACGCCTCGACCAGCTCGGCGCGTCTGCCGGCAACGGTTTCGTCGTCCAGCGCGTCGCATTTGTTGAGGCCGACGATCTCGGGCTTGTCGGCAAGGCCGGCGCCATAGGCTTCCAGCTCGCCGCGCACCGTGCGGTAGGCGGCCGCCACGTCCTCTTGCGCGCCGTCGATAAGATGCAACAGCACGCGGCAGCGCTCGATATGGCCGAGGAAGCGGTCGCCGAGCCCGGCGCCGTCATGCGCCCCCTCAATAAGACCGGGAATATCCGCCAGCACGAATTCGAAATCGTCCAGCGCGACCACACCGAGCCCAGGCACGAGCGTCGTGAAGGGATAGCTGGCGATCTTTGGCTTGGCGCGCGTGGTGCGCGCGAGGAAGGTGGATTTGCCCGCGTTGGGCAAGCCCATGAGCCCGGCGTCCGCCAGCAGCTTCAGCCGGAGCCAGATCCACATCTCCTGCGCCTCGCCGCCGGGGGTCGTGCGCCGGGGCGCGCGGTTGACCGACGACTTGAAACGGGCGTTGCCGAGCCCGCCTTCGCCGCCTTCCAACAGCATGACCCGCTCGCCGGCATGCAAAAGGTCGGCCAGCATGAATTCTTTGTTTTCATCGAAGATCTGCGTGCCGGCGGGCACCTTGAGGACCACGTCCTTACCTTGCGCGCCGGTGCGGTTCTTGCCCATGCCGTGGCCGCCACGGCCGGCCTTGTAATGCTGCCTGTAGCGAAAGTCGATCAGCGTGTTCAGGCCTTCGACCGCCTCGGCGTAGACGTGGCCGCCGCGCCCGCCGTCGCCGCCGTCGGGCCCGCCGAACTCGACATATTTCTCGCGGCGAAAACTCATGCAGCCGGCGCCGCCGCCGCCGGACTTGATGTTGATTTTGCTTTCGTCGAGGAACTTCATCGCGCGGCAACGCTCTTGCGGCCTTCATCACGGCGAGCTTCGAACATCTCGCGGGTCAGCTCAAGCCTGACGGCATCCACATGCGCCCCGCGCGCCTCGCACCAGCGCGTCTCTTCGGCGACGTCCTTGAAGCCGGCCCGCGCCAGAACCCGGCCCGAGGCGGGATTCTCGATGTAGTAGGCAGCGCCAATGAACGGCAGGTCGAGCACCTCGAAGCCGAAGGCGAGCATGGCAGCGACCGCCTCGCCGGCATAGCCGCGGTTCCAGTGGGGTTTGGCGATCCAGTAGCCGATCTCCGGCGGCCCGCCCTCGGTCTTGGGCTCGATGCCGATCACGCCGATGACGCTTTCGGCCGCGTTGTCCTTGAGCAGGATGCAGAAAATTTCACACAGCCCCGTTCCGGATCCGGCCGTGATCTTCTCGAACCAGCCCTCCGCATCGGCCAGCGCATAGGGATAGGGCGCACGGCCCAGCATGCGCGCCACATCCCACGCGCCGATGCCTTCCGCGAGACTCGGCAAATCCTCCCGCCGGGGCGGCCGTAGCAGCAGTCTTTCCGTTGTGATCGTCTTCATGGTTCAGTCCTGGTCCGAAAAATTAAAGGGAGATGGCGAGCCACCTCCCTTGCGTCTTTCGGATCGGATCGCCATCCCGCGGCGATCCCCAAAACTACTGGGTTCTCCCGCGGACTATTTCGCCTCGTCCGGTCGGAGCTCCACGTGAACGAAGGACTTGCCGCCCTTGCCCTTGGCGAACTTCACATTGCCCTCTTCGAGCGCGAACAGGGTGTGGTCCTTGCCCATCCCCACATGGTCGCCCGGATAGAATTTGGTGCCGCGCTGGCGCACGATGATGTTGCCGGGGATGACCCTCTCGCCCCCGAACTTCTTGACGCCGAGCCGCCGGCCTTCGGAATCGCGGCCGTTGCGTGAGCTACCACCTGCCTTTTTATGGGCCATGGCCTGGTCTCCTAATCCGTCTTCTTCGCGGCGGGCTTCTTGGCCGGCGCCTTCTTAGCCGCGGGTTTCTTCGCCGCCGTGGTCTTCGCGGCCGCGGCAGTCTTGGCAGCAGGCTTCTTCGCCGCCGCGGGTTTCGCGGGCGTCGCCTTCTTGGCCGCGGTCGTTTTCGTAGCCGGTTTCGCCGCTGGTTTCTTTGTCGGTGCCTTAGCCGCAGTCGTCGCCGCGGCCGCGGTCTTGGCAGCAGGCTTCTTCGCGGCCGGCTTCTGGGCCGCGGTCTTTTGGGCGGCCGGCTTCTTGCCGGCGCCGATGCCGGTGATCTTGAGCACCGTCAGTTCCTGACGATGGCCCTGCGTACGGCGATAGCCCTGCCGGCGTTTCTTCTTGAAGACGATGATCTTGTCGCCGCGCTTCTGCTCCACGATCTCCGCCGAGACAACCGTACCGGCCACGGTCGGCGCGCCGATCTTGGCGGTCTTGCCGTCGTCCACGGCGAGCACCTCATCGAGCACGACCGCCGAACCCGCCTCGCCTGGAATCCGCTCGACCGTCAGAATATCGTTTTCGGCGACTTTATATTGCTTGCCGCCCGTCTTTACGACCGCATACATGAGCTTTGCTTTTGTTTGAGGCGGCTGCACCGGCAGCGCCGAATCACACCTTACCGGGCCGCGCGAATCCGCACCCGCCCGAAGCCGGCGCACTATACTTCCGAAGCGCCGGGTGTCAATGGATATTCGAGGACTTATGCGCCGGACCGCGGCGGCGAACGCCAGCGTTCCGGGTCGACGGCAACCATGCGCAGCTCGCTCGCATAGCGCGCGCCGGAGGCATCGGTCAGCCAGAGCTGATCCGGCGTCGGCAGCATCTCCGAAATGCGGATCGTTTTTTCAGGAGACTCCTTTTTTGCCCGGCGCGCCAGATGGCACAAAATTTCGACCGAAACCGTGCTGTCGAAGTCAACATAGATGGGCTTGAGCTCCTGCGGCAGCCGCACGAAGACGCGGCGCGGCAGACCGAGCCCGTGCGCCCATCTGCGCGCCGCGATATAGCGGCCGGTCTCGCTCTTTTCGAAGGCGAAAGCAGCCCCGGAACAGGCGGTCTCCCAGGAATCGCGATGGATGACCAGCCGGTCGATGGTGACGCGTGGAAGATGCGGCGCGGCGGGCAGCAGCCGGAATCCCTCCATCGCATAGCGAATGACGAAGCCTTCAAGGACCGCCAGCGCATCGAGCCGCCGCGTGTTGTCGCGCGTTCGGACAAGAAAGCCGTCGTCGGAGCGCTCGATCAGGAGATCGGCGATCCTCAATACACGGTCTTGGGACCGCCAGGTGGCCGCGTGATCCAGGGCAAGCTGAAAATCCTCCTCCGCCAGCGAATCTCTGGCGCGGCGATGGCCCTGGTATTCCGGCGGGACCGCCCAATGCACGCGCGGTTCGGGATTATCGTATTCCGCCCAAGACACCAGGGACCTGAAATCCGGATGCATGGTAAGACACATGGGCGTCATGTGCATATTGGTGCCCGCGTGGACCTCTCCGAGCACAGCGGTAAACCGCCCCTCGTTGATGGCCGCGACACTCTCGGCCGCGATCATGATATCCGGCGAATGAAAGCGCGCCGCGGGCCAGCCGGGACCGGGCGCCGCAAAAGCCCCGCCAACCCGCTCGCGGATCTCCGACGAAGACCGCTTTACCGGATCGGAGCCGTCGGACAAGCCAAGAATGGCGGCCCATTCCGCTGCCAGCTCATCGGCTACCTCCGCAATGATCGACGCGATTGGCGGCTCGGGGCCGTTGAATTGATCGAGCATCACGTGCAGCGGCACCGCATAAAGCCGTGGCCTGAGATCCTCGTAGATCTCTTCAATGTGCTTCAGGGTTCTTTGCGCGGCCTTGTGGGTGAACCAGCGCGCGCTGTCGTAGATCAGCGCCAGCGGCTCCCGCACCCCATCTAAAAGCCGCGGGCCGAAAAGCGCCGCGATATCGCGGCGGCAGTCCTGGTAGACCAAAGTGCGGCCGGCATATGTGCCGCCATGGCTACGTACCGCCGGCACGTCGGTGCCTGCGCTGAAAACCCCTTCGAGCCGCTC
>JAKSBY010000759.1 GCA_022360855.1 Sphingomonadales bacterium
CCGAAGCTTTATGCGAAGGGTGGTGGGCGCGGCTGGGATTGAACCAGCGACCCCTGCCGTGTGAAGACAGTGCTCTCCCGCTGAGCTACGCGCCCCAATGACGAGGGGCCATTCATATAGCCGTCGCTTCGGCGCAGGGCAATCGCCAATTGATCGGTCCGGGCCAGCCGACCGGTTGCTCACTCGCGGATATATTCGGGAACCGGCCGTTCCTTGAAGACGCTGACAACGAAGTCCGCGATGCCCTCGCGCAGCGGGCGGATTTTGGCGTAGTCGTCGGAATACCAAAACGCTCGCGCCGCCGCGTGGCAGGGGAAGCGGACGAGCACCATGCCGTGGTCCTTGCCGGGCGCGCCCTCGAAAATGTCGTCGGCCGGGGTCACCGCCACGTAATACCCTTGGGTCTTCGGATAGAGACCGGAGGCCCAGATGGCCTCCGCATAGGCCTTGAACTTCTCGCGGTCGTAAATGTCGCCATAGACCAGCATATGGACCGGCTCGTCGCACAGATCTTCCGCGCCGATCCGCCGGAACTCGTAGCCGCCGGGCGCAGGCCCCCAGACCTGGGCGCCGTCGGCGGCAAATCCCCGGTCCCAATTGACAAGTTTGTTTTCGGTCACGAGCGCTTGCGAGACGACGTAGGACGCGCCGCGCCATTCGGTCCGACACCCCTGGCCCTGCGTTCCGCCTTCGAAGCGCTTCGGTCCGGTGCGCGCCAAAACCACGTCGCAGCCTTCGGCGGCGGTCAGGCTTAATGGGTTTAAATCACCGAATCGCGCCGGCTCCTGCCAGGCGCCGATGTAAGTCTCGGCGTTCGGAATGCGGAATGAGCGGACGGCGATGCCGCCGTCGCCGGTCAAGGTGTAGCGCTGCAGGCGTTGGCGGTAAGGCGCCTCGGCGCCCTCGGCCCATTGCTCCGCATAGAGCCAGCGGGCATCGGCCTCGCCCGGGAGAGTCACCTCGGCCAGATGCCAGACGATATCGTCGTAGCGCTTGTCCCGCGCCGCCTGCACCGCTGACGAAAAGCTCCCCGTCGTCAGTTCGAAATAGGCACCGCGCGGGTCGTCAGCAGCCAGCGAAGAACTCGTTACGCAAAAGGCAAACGCCGTCGTCAGGGCGAGAATGCGCATAGCTCCGTCCTTTTTCAGTTTATGACTTATTGTTATGTGAACAGATCAACACGTGGCGCGCAACAGATTAGGCGCCTGGTTTCACCAGACACCCCGGTCGGGCGGGCACCAGGCCCCTACTCCGCCGCTGGTAGAGGCTCCGTCTCGATGCGGCGCAGACCGGGGGTCTCTTCCGCATAGTCGCGCTGCCACTGAGAGCGGTGATTGGCCGGGGTCACCTCCACGGCGGTCACCTTGTATTCCGGGCATTGGGTGGCCCAGTCGGAAAGCTCGGTGGTCACCACATTGGTGCCGCTCTCCGGGTGGTGGAAGGTGGTGTAGACGACGCCGGGGGCCATGCGCTCGGAGATCTCCGCCCGAAGCGCCGTCTCGCCCTTGCGGGAACGGACGGCGACCCAATCCCCGCTCCGGATACCGCGCATCTCGGCGTCCGCCGGGTGGATCTCCAGCACGTCCTCCTCCATCCACAGGGAATTCTCGGTGCGCCGGGTCTGGGCGCCGACATTATATTGCGAGAGGATGCGCCCCGTGGTCAGGATGAGCGGGAATTTGCGGCTCGTCTTCTCTTCGGTGGGCACGTATTCGGTCAAGACAAAGAGCCCCTTGCCGCGCACGAATTCCTCCACATGCATGATCGGGGTTCCCGAGGGTGCAGCGTCATTGCACGGCCACTGCACGCTGCCGACCTCGTCGAGGAATTTGAAGGAGACATTGGCGAAGGAAGGCGTCAGCCGGGCGATCTCGTCCATGATCTCGGCCGCCGAGCCGTAGTTCATGGGATAGCCCAGGGCATTGGCGAGCCTTTGCGTCACCTCCCACTCCTCCAGCCCGGTTTTCGGCTTCATCGCCGGACGCACCCGGTTGATGCGCCGCTCGGCGTTGATGAAGGTGCCGTCCTTCTCCAGGAACGACGTGCCGGGCAGGAAGACGTGGGCGAAGCGTGCGGTCTCGTTCAGGAACAGGTCCTGGACGATGATGCAGTCCATGCTCCTGAGTGCCGCTTCCACATGCTGGGTATCGGGGTCGGACTGGGCGATGTCTTCGCCCTGAACGTAGAGGGCACGGAAGTTGCCGGCGCAGGCCTCGTCCAGCATGTTGGGGATGCGCCAGCCCTTGACCGGGTCCATCTCCACGCCCCAGTCGGCCTCGAAAGTGGCGCGCGCCGCGTCGTCGCTGACCGGCCGATAGTCCGGCAGCTCGTGCGGGAAGGAGCCCATGTCGCAGGAGCCCTGCACATTGTTCTGGCCCCGGAGCGGGTTCACGCCGACGCCGGGCCGGCCGATATTGCCCGTGGCCATGGCCAGGTTCGCCATGCCCATGACCATGGTGGAGCCCTGGCTGTGCTCGGTGACGCCGAGGCCGTAATAGATGGCCGCGTTGCCGCCCGTGGCGTAGAGCCGGGCCGCCGCGCGGATGTCTTCTGCCGGCACGCCGGTGACCTTGGCGACCTCCTCGGGACTGTTCACAGGATCGGCGGCAAAGGCGCGCCACTCGGCAAAGGAGTCGCGGTCGCAGCGCGCCTTGACGAAATCTTCGTCGATCAGCCCCTCGGTCACGGCGACGTGGGCGAAGGCGTTGATCAGCGCCACGTTTGTGCCGGGCCGGAGCGGCAGGTGATGGGCCGCCTCGATATGCGGCGTGCGCACGAGATCGATGGCGCGCGGATCGGCGATGATCAGCCTGGCGCCCTCGCGCAGCCGCCGCTTCATCTGCGAGGCGAAGACCGGATGCGCGTCGGTAGGGTTGGCGCCGATGACGACGATCACGTCGGCCTGTTCCACCGAATCGAAATTCTGGGTGCCCGCCGAGGTGCCGTAGGTCTGCTTCAGGCCGTAGCCCGTGGGCGAGTGGCAGACCCGCGCGCAGGTATCCACATTGTTGTTGCCGAAGCCGGCGCGCACCAGCTTCATCACCGCCCACACCTCCTCATTGGTGCAGCGCGACGAGGTGATGCCGCCGACGGCCGTGCGGCCGTGCTCCGCCTGGATTGCCTTGAGCCGGCCGGCGGCGAATTCGATGGCCTCGTCCCAGGAGACTTTCTTCCAGGGATCGGTGATCGCCTCGCGGATCATCGGCTCGGTGATGCGGTCCTTATGGGTGGCGTAGCCCCAGGCGAAGCGGCCCTTGACGCAAGCGTGGCCGTGATTGGCGCCACCGTCCTTGTGGGGCACCATGCGCACCACCTGATCGCCCTTGAGCTCTGCCTTGAAGGAGCAGCCGACGCCGCAATAGGCGCATGTCGTTAGCACCGTGCGGTCGGGCACGCCGTGGTCGATGACCGAATCCTCCATCAGGGTCGCGGTCGGGCAGGCCTGCACGCAGGCGCCGCAGGAGACGCATTCGGAGGTGAAGAAGTCCTCGGTTCCCGTGGCCACGTGGGAGCCGAAGGCGCGACCCTCGATGGTCAGCGCCAAGGTGCCCTGCACCTCGTCGCAGGCGCGCACGCAGCGGGAGCAGACGATGCATTTCGAGGGATCGAAGGTGAAATAGGGGTTGGATGCATCCTTGACCGCGCTCAGATGGTTGGCACCGTCGTAGCCGTAGCGCACCTCGCGCAGGCCCACCGCGCCGGCCATGTCCTGCAATTCGCAGTCACCGTTCGCCGAACAGGTCAGGCAGTCCAGCGGGTGGTCGGAGATGTAGAGCTCCATGACGCCGCGCCTGAGCCGCGCCAGCCGCTCGGTCTGGGTCCGGACCATCATGCCGTCCGCCACCGGCATCGTACAGGAGGACGGGGTGCCCTTGCGCCCCTCGATCTCCACCAGACAAAGCCGGCAGGAGCCGAAAGCCTCGACACTGTCGGTGGCGCAAAGCTTGGGGATGGCGATGCCGCCCTCCCGCGCCGCGCGCATGATCGACGTGCCTTCCGGAACGCTGACGGAAACGCCGTCGATCTCCAGGCTCACAGGCCGGCTGTCGCGGGCCGGGGTGCCGTAGTCGGGTTCCTTCAACAGCGTCATCGTCTCTCCTCACCGCTACTGGACTTGCACACCCTCGTCATCCCGGGCAAGCGCCAGCGCGACCCGGGATCCAGAAATGCCGGCCAGTCTGGACTCCCGCCTTCGCGGGAATGACAATGAATGTGTGTGCGTCATCGTCTCTCCTCAGGCTTCTCCGAAATCCTCTGGGAAGTGCTTCACCGCGCTCTTCACCGGGACCGGTGTCATGCCGCCCATGGCGCAGAGCGAGCCATCCTCCATAATTTCGCATAAATCGCGCAAAACCGCCAGATTGGCCGCGCGATCCTCATCGGCAATGACCCGGTCCATCACCTCGACCCCGCGCACGGCGCCGATGCGACACGGCGTGCATTTGCCGCAGGATTCATGGGCGCAGAACGCGAAGGCGTAGCGCGCCTGCGCCGCCAGATCGACCGTGTCGTCGAACACGACGATACCGCCGTGGCCGACGCCGGCCTCGTGCTCGGCGAAGGCCTCGTAGTCCATGGGCAGGTCGAACAGCGATTCCGGCAGATAGGCGCCGAGCGGCCCGCCGACCTGCGCTGCCCTGACCGGCCGGCCCGATGCCGCGCCGCCGCCGAAGTCCTCGATCAGTTCCCGCAAGCTCACGCCGAAGGCCGTCTCCACGAGCCCGCCATGCTTGATGTTGCCGGCGAGCTGAAACGGCATGGTGCCGCGGGAACGCCCCTGCCCGTGATCCCGGTAGAATTCGCCGCCCTCGGCCAGGATCGTGGGCACGGCGCAGAGCGAGATCACGTTGTGCACCAGGGTTGGCCTGGCAAACAGTCCGGCGACGGCGGGCAGCGGCGGCTTGGCGCGGATCTGGCCGCGCTTGCCTTCCAGGCTCTCCAGCAACGAAGTTTCCTCACCGCAGATATAGGCGCCGCCGCCGACGAAAAGCTTGAGATCGAAGGCTTTGCCAGAGCCGAGGATATCCGCGCCCAGGAGGCCCACGTCATAGGCCTTGGCGAGGGCCTTCTCAGTGATGTCTCTCGCGATAGGATACTCCGAGCGCAGATAGATCACGCCCTTGGTGGCGCCCGTGCCGAGGCCGGCGATGATCATGCCTTCGATCAGGAGAAAGGGATCGCCCTCCATGATCATGCGGTCCGCGAAGGTCCCGGAATCGCCCTCATCCGCGTTGCAGACGATATATTTCTGGTCCGCCTCGGTCTCCAGGACGGTGCGCCATTTGATGCTGGCCGGGAACGCCGCACCGCCGCGCCCCCTGAGGCCGGAGGTTTCGACCTCGGCGGTGATCGCCGCTGCGTCCATCTCCAGCGCCGTCTTCAAGCCCGCAAGGCCGCCATGGGCCTCATAGTCCTCCAGAGACAACGGATCGGTGATGCCACAGCGGGCAAAGGTCAAACGCTCCTGGCGCTTCAGGAAGGGAATCTCCCCGGTCGGGCCAAGCGCCAGAGCGTGATCGCCGCCTTCTAGGAACCCGGCATCGAAGAGCCCTGCCACGTCATCTTCGGAGACCGGGCCGTAGGCGTGGCGCGTGCCGGCTACATCGACTTCGACCAAGGGCTCGACCGAGACCATGCCGCGCGCACCGTTACGCACCAGCCGGACCGCAATGCCGCGATACTCCGCCTCCGCCTCGATGGCCTGCGCCACCTCGTCGGCGCCCAGCGCCACCGCGAAGGAATCCAGCGGCACGAAGAGGGTAACCGGCTCGCTCATGGTGCCAGCGCCTCCGTGCACCGGCCGAGCAGCGCGTCGAATTTCTCCGCGTCCACGCGGCCATGCGGCTCGCCGTCCACCAGCACTGCCGGCCCGCAGGCGCAGAGCCCGAGGCAGTAGACTGCCTCGATGCCCACATCGTGGCCCTCGGCCGGGCCATCGAGCCTGGCGGCAAGGCGGCGCTCCGCATGGGCCTCAAGCTCGCGCGCGCCCACCGCCTGGCAGGCCTCGGCGCGGCAGATGCGGATCACATGCCTGGGCGGCGGCGTGGTCCGGAAGTCTTCGTAAAAGCTGATCGCGCCCTTGACCTCGGCCTTGGAGCGGTTGAAGACACCGGCAACCATGGGGATGGCCGCCTCGTCCACATAGCCGAAGCGGTCCACGAGCGCGCGCAACGCGCCGGTGACGACACCGCCGCCCCGTGCCACGGCCTCGGCTATTGTGCGCGCCTCTTCCTGCTTCCACATTCTATTCAGACCTCGGTCTCAATGTCGTTTATAATGTATAAGATTTTACATACAATCCAGAACATCGCCGCGTTCTCCTCGCATGGTTCGGCTTGGAGCGTTTTTTGTTTAGTTTGGCTCGTCATTGCGAGCGGAGCGAAGCAATCCAGGGATTGCAGGACTCCGCCTCTCCTGTCATGCCCGTGAAAACGGGCATCCAGACCAACCTCGGCATGGATTCCCGCGTTCGCGGGAATGACGAGAATGGGTCACGAGATTGCCACGGCGCTGGCGCGCCTCGCAATGACCGATAGCTGTTTCAACATAAACGCTAAAGTGCTTTAGGGGCCTGCTGGTCTTTGACTCGCGTCAGCCGACCGATATGGTCCTCCGACGCGATGGGAGTTTAGAGGAACAGGCGTGCGAATTCATACGATTTCCTGGCGCGCCGGCGGGAGAATACCGCCGCTGACCCGAATCGGATAGTCCTGCGTATTTAGAGTAGGTGACTTTGGTGAGACCCCGATGCTTCTTCTTTGGCGGGTACTGCAATTCTACGGCCGGTTCTTCCTGAGTTTCACGGCCATCGGCCACAGTGTGCGATCGCTTTTATGGAAGGCGCTCGAGGCCGACTTCACGGGCCAGACCTGGCTCGTGACCGGCGCCTCCGGGGGAATCGGCAAAGCCGTTGCACTGGCGGCAGCCCACGCCGGTGCCCGCGTGATCATCGCCGGACGGTCAGCCGAAAAACTCGAAGCGGTCGTGCGGGAGGCCGGGCCCGACCTCGACATCACCGCGGAGACCGCCGATCTCTCGCTGATGCGCGAGGTGGCGACGCTGGTGGACCGGCTCGCCGGCCAAAAGATCGACGTGCTCGTCAACAATGTCGGTGTTCTTTTGAACCGGCACAGCCTGACCGACGAAGGCCACGAGACGTCATTCGCAACAAACATCCTCGGCCATTATCTGCTCACCGAAAAGCTGCTCGAAGCGGGCAGTCTGGGGCCAGGGTCTGCGGTGATCAACATGTCGTCCGGCGGGATGCATAACGCGCCGCTCGTGCTGGAACCGATGAACGCAATGACGCCGGAGCGGTTCAACGGCGTCGCGGCCTACGCTATGCACAAGCGCGCCATGGCGGTTTTGACCGATCATTGGCAGGCGCAACACGGCGAGCTGCGCTTCTATCTCACCCACCCCGGCTGGGTGGATACCGACGGCGTCAAGACGTCGCTGCCCACCTTCCGCAAGCTCCTGAAATGGGTGCTTCGCGACGCGGATCAGGGTGCCGACACGGCGCTCTGGCTCGCGGCCAGGCGGCCGGAGCCGAAACCGGAAACCGTCTGGTTCGACCGCGCCGCCCGGCCCGCCCACGCCTTCAAGCGCACCCGCGCCTCAAAACATGCTCCCGTCGATCTCGTCGCCTTTCTCGACGGCGCTACCAGAAAGCGGCGATGATCGTGGCGGTGATCGCGAGCAGGCCCAAGGCGTGCACGCGATAGTTCTTGTAGAGCGGCAGCGCCTTTAACTCTTCCGTCTCGGCGCGGAAGAAGGCCGGTGTCCACACGAGATCGGAAACGTCCTTTTCCGCTTCGGCGGTCGTCAGGCTGACCACGATCATCACAACGGCGCTGACGACAAACAGAATCGGCGCGACGAGCAGGAAGTGGAGGCCGAGAAGGTCCAGTACAACGTTCAGCCAGAACAGAAGACCACCGGCGAAGAGCCCAAACAGGATGGCCGCAAACGCGCCCGATGCATTAGCGCGCTTCCAAAACAGGCCGACGATGAAGAGTGCGGCGATCGGCGAGACCGCATAGGACAGCATGGCCTGCAGATATTTGAACAGCGAGCCGAACTTGCCGATCTGCGGCGCCCAGAGCACGGCGAGCACCATGAAGATGAAGGCGACGAGCTGGCCGATGCGCTTCAGGGTCTTCGGATTGAGATCGGGACGACGGGGCGCGATGAAATCCATCGTCACCAGGGTCGAGGCCGAGTTCAGGGTCGAATCGATCTGCGACATCAAGGCCGCCAGGAAGCCGGCGAAGACCAGGCCGAGGAGACCGGCCGGCAACAGGTCGAACATCAGGGTCGGGAACACCAGGTCGGCCTTGGGCAGGTCCGGGTAGAGCAGGATCGCGAAGGTGCCGGGCAGCACCATGATGAAGAGCACCGGTAGCTTCAGAAGGCCGGCGAAGAGGGCGCCGTAGCGGCCATGCTCCACAGTCTTGGCGCCGAGCACACGCTGCGCCATGAACTGGTTGGTGCACCAGAAGTAAAAGCCGAGCAGGAGCACCCCAATCAGGCCCAACGCCGGCACGCCGGGATCGTCGAGCGGGCGAATCAGGCTGAGCTTGGCCGGCTCCACCGCAGCCACCACATTGGCCCAGCCGCCGACCGCGTCATAGGCCGTCACGGCGATGACGATCGCCCCGACCATGAGGATGATGCCCTGTAATGCGTCGGTATAGATGACCGCCGCCAGGCCGCCGAGAATCGTATAGGCGCCGGCCAGGAGTGCCAGCACGGCGATGGTCTGCCAGAACGGGATATCCGGAAACACCAGGCTGAGAACAACCGCACCCGCATAAAGGCTGCCGGCGGTGTCGACAAAGATGTTCAGGAACAGGGTAAGGACCGAGAAGTAGCTCCGGACCCGGCCGTCGAAGCGCCGCTCCAGGAATTCGGGCATGGTGAAGACCCGCGACCGCAGCACGAAAGGCAGCATGAAGATGGCGTAGAAAGCCAGAACCAGGCTCGCCATCCATTCGTAGTTGAAGACCGAAATGCCGGTGGAATAGGCATCGCCGGCGAGCCCGATCAGGGTCGTGGAGGAGATATTGGAGGCGAAGAGCGAGATGCCGATAAAGGGCCAGATCATCGACCGGCCGGCCAGGAAGTAGCCCTCGGCGGTGTCGGCCTTCGACGACGAAAGCCAGATGCCGACTACGACCACAAGAACGATGTAACCCGCCATGACCCCGAGATCCAAGGTCTCGAATGCAAAGCTTTCCGGCACCGCCACGCCCTCCCCGTTTTCGTATTCGCCTCATTAATGCCGATAATTGAAAAAAATGCAACCGGTTGCAAAGCACTACAAAAGGCCCGATAATCGCGCGGCACGTCAATCCCGGCGAAAAGCCGACGCCGCGAAACGCGCCATTTGGCGAATTCATCGGGAGACGCTAAAAATGCAAGCCCGCTCGTAGGGCGGCCGAATCGTTGGGAAATCAGCCTTACCGATGACACGCTCAATTATCAAAATGTCTGACATTGCGCGCATTGCCGGCGTGTCGAAATCGACCGTGTCGCGGGCGTTGAGCGACAGCCCGCTCGTTAACAAGGCGACGCGGCGGCGCATCCAGTCCATCGCGGAAGAGAATGGCTACAAGATCAATCTCAAGGCGCGCAATTTTCGGCTCAAGGAGACGTTCACCGTGTCGGTGCTGATCCCGATGATCGACGAGGAACAGCACATCTCCGACCCGTTCTTCCTCGACATGCTCGGCAGCATCGCCGATGCGATCTCCGACCGCGGACATGAAATGATGCTGTCCAAGGTCGCCACCACCGATCCGTGCTGGCTTGAGGAAATCGTCGACAGCCAGCGCAATGACGGGCTCATCCTGATCGGCCAGGCCGGCGAGCACGACCGCATCAATGCGGTCGCAGAGCGCTACGAGCCGGTCGTCGTCTGGGGCGGGCAATTCCCAAATCAGCACTACTGCACCGTGGGCACGGACAACCTCCTCGGCGGCAAGACGGCCACGCAACACCTGATCGCACTCGGCCGACGCCGCATCGGATTTCTCGGTGAAAAGCGCCAGCCGGAGATGCGGCTCAGATATCAGGGCTATCTGGAGGCCTTGGAGGAGGCCGGCATCAAGCACGATCCCCTGTTGGAGGCGCCGGCGCATATCACCGGCGAGGCGGCCTTTGACGCGATGAGCGAACTCATTGACCGAGAGCTTGGAGTCGACGGCGTCTTCGCTACATCCGACGTTGTTGCCATGGGCGCGATTCGTGCGCTCAACGAGCGAGGGCTCGGCGTGCCCGAAGACGTCGCCATCGTCGGGTACGACGATGTTACGCTGGCCGCCTATTACACACCGGCGCTGACGACGGTGAGCCAGAACATCACCCGTGGCGGTCGCGTGCTGGTCGACAGCCTGTTTCAGATCTTGGACGGCGAGGCGGTCGCGCCGGTCGTTTTGCCGACCGAGCTGAAGATCCGGAGTTCGACGGTTTCACAGGCAAAAAAAGCTGAACCGGCCGGCTAGAATTATTGTCGAGGAAGCGGTTGCATTCGGCTTTCGACGTCGCTAAGGGGGTCTCGAAAAAGCGCCTTTGAGAGGCTACCATGCATTGCAATCTGGTTCTATTCGGCGCCACCGGCGACCTTGCCTCGCGCATGCTCTTCCCGTCGCTCTATCTGCTCGACCGGGACGGATTGCTGGATGAGTCCCTTCGCGTCGTCGCCACCGGCCGCAGCGCGCTCTCGGCG
>JAKSBY010000095.1 GCA_022360855.1 Sphingomonadales bacterium
ACGCCCGTCGAGATCACCCACCCCGACCATGTGGCGCGCACGCTCGCCGCCCGCGAGCTCTACATGGAAGAAGACGGCACGGCGGAGGTCATGCTGCCCGCCTACCGTCATCAGTTCCGCGTCACGCCCGAAGGCGGCATCTACCGCTCCGGCGATATGACGCTCGAAGTGCCCGAAGGCGCGGTGAGCGAGCCGGTCACCATCCGTGCCGCGCGTCCGCCGCTCGCCTTCGGCTTCGATGATCGGCCCGACGTTCAGGCCGACCGTACGCTCGCTGTCTCCTTCGCCCCGGCGGGGCTCGTCTTCGCCAAGCCGATCACCGTACGGTTGCCGGCGGCCGACGGCGACCTCGTCCCCACCGAGCTCTACCACCGCGATCCCGAGACAGAGCTTTACGCGCCGGACGCTTCCGGATCCGTCGCCCGGGACGGCGACGAGACGGTGCTGACGCTCAATCACTTTTCCGACTACGCCTCCGGAAGCCCGGACCAGGGCATGACCAAGTCCCGGGTCGCGCGCACGGTCGACAGCAATGGCGACAAGCGGCTTACCGCCCAGGATGCCGTGCTCGTGGTGGCGCTCTGGCAGGGCACGCACACCGCCGAATGGACGCAATCGATCACCACCTCGTCGGCGGTGATGCAGGCGACGGGCTCGACGACGGGGACAACCGAAGGCACCTCGGGTTCGGTTTCCGCCGGCGCCAGCTTCGGCGGCGTCGGGGTCAATGTGGAGCACGAAGTCTCCAAGGAGACGTCGCAGGAGATCGCCAAAAAGGTCGACAAATCCGCTTCCCAGAGCACGACCACGACGCAGAAACGCTCGCTGCACGCCCCGGAATACATCATCAAATGCAAGTATTTCCTGGTCGTCTACGACTACTGGCTGGTCAAGACCTGGCGCACGCACACCCCGAGCGCGGGCGAGATGCAGGGCATCCGCCAAGTCTATGACGAGAACAACGAGGACGGCGAATGGGGCTATATGCGCATCCGCGGCAGCCAGTCCATCGCCGCCGGGCGCACGCTCTACGGCGGCAACCGGCTCGCCGTGCGCAAGACCGGCGGCCAATACGACGTCTATCTGATGACCGGCAGCTACATCGTGCGCACCTATGCCGGCTTCCGCACCGCCAACTGCAATCCGGGCAATCTCGGCGCCAAGGCCAAGGCCGAAGGCCGCTTCAGGAGCTTCGGCGGCGGCCAGTCCATGGGCACCGCCACCTATACGCCGACGGCCACGGGCCTGCGCTCGCGCCGCTATCTCGGCTGGGGCGTGCTGGGCGACGAACCGCCCAAGCAGTATGACGATATGGAATGTGGGGTCGAGGCCTCCGACACGCTGACGATTACCGCCGGCTTCGGAGAGACCACCGAAGAGACCGCCA
Organism: Sphingomonadales bacterium; assembly: GCA_022360855.1. Taxonomy (GTDB): domain Bacteria; phylum Pseudomonadota; class Alphaproteobacteria; order Sphingomonadales; family JAKSBY01; genus JAKSBY01. The sequence continues at coordinate 1,388 of JAKSBY010000095.1, forward strand.
CTCAGACCGCGACCGAAAGCGCCAAGACCTCGGTCTCGGCAAACGTCTCGGTACCCCTGCCCGGCGGTACCTCGGTCGGCGGCGGTGCCAGCGCGGCCAAATCTTCCAGCGAGACCCGCTCCGCCTCCAACTCCTACGGCCGGCAGTTCATGAGCCAAGTCGTGACCGAAATCGGCTGGACCATCCACAACGCGCATATGCCGCATCTTTCCGACCACCTGCTGGCCAAGCTGGCGCTCCTCATGGAGACCCGCGACTGGACCGAGATCCCGCGAGAGGACATCCCCCGCGAGATGCGGATGCTGGCCTCGCAGATGCGCTGGGAGGGCGGCCGGGCGTTTCTCGGCACCTCCGACGGCGGCATCGCCATGCGCACCGACGACGGCAAATTCTATGCCGGCGGCGCGCCGATCATCACCAAGCGCGAGATCGGCATGGCGCTGATCCGCGTTGCCGAACGGCCCTGCGGCACGCCGACGACCACCCCGACCCCGGAGACGACGCCGACCAGGCCCGTCGAGACCAAGCCCAAGCCGACCGGCGAGACGACGCCACCGCCGGGCAAGCCGGTGATCACGCCCTCGCCCAAGACCACGCCGCCTGCGGACGACCGGCCGCCGGCCGCGACCGCCCTGCCGCCGACCGACGAGCGGACCTCCGCGACGCCGAGATCCCACACCCGCGTCGAATTCACCGCGCTGGCCGGCGAAACCGCCGTCAACCGCACGTTCACCGGCCCCATCACCCGGGTCGAATTCATCGCCGTAGACGGCAAGAAGCTGCCGCCGGAAGAGGTGCCGGACGCGACCACCGAAGAGAAGCCGGACAGCGTCCACCTGACAATCCCGGCCGCCGTCGCCTCCGGCGTCGCCCTGGTGCGCCTGATCGGCGACGACGGCACTGTCGAGCTCGTGCAGAGCACGCGTCCCGCTGCAGCCGCGCCCGGCCTGGTCTGGCCCCGGGACGGCATGCTCGATATCCGCCAGAAACAGGCCAACGAGACCTTCGGCGCACCGCCCGACGTGGTCGACCCCTCCGCGGCGCCGACGGACCATCAAGTCAGTCTCGGCGGCCAGCCGGCCGACGTGGTGGCCGTGCGGCCGGACGAGGTGGCAGTGACCAGCGCCGACGCGCCGAGCCCCACATCCTCCGGCCGCATGCCGGTCGAGATCACCGGACCCGAAGGCGAGTCGGCCAAGGCGACCGTGCCCGCGTGGTCTTATGAGATCCTGATCCAGCCGGTCACCCAGGTCGGCGTCTGGTATCCGCTCCACATCCTGGTCATGGGGCTGCAGCCGGGCGAGACCGTCGAGTTCGAATTCGTGCCGACACCGACGCAGGAGATCCAGCCGCGGCAGGTGACGGTCTACGCCTCCATGGCCGGCGAGCCGCAGGCGGTGGCACAGTTCCAGACCAGCCAGATCGGCCCGCAGGCGGTAAATGTGCGCGTGATCAAGGAACCCGGCGCTCCCTAGAATTCCCGAATCCTGCGCTTGCCTGTTCGGTTTGTGGGGATTATTTACGAATCTTTCGCGGTTCGCGGGCAGACTGACTTATCTTGCCCCACGAGCAGCTTGATTGGTTCGATAAGAATGGCGGAAGCCGCTGAGTGTCAGGGTGCAGGCCCGCTCGCCCACTACGAGGCGCGCGTTGCCGACGGCACGCTCAAGCGCGACAGCGATCAAGCCCGCGTGATGCGCCATCTGGATGCGCTGCACAGACAACTGATCGACTACCCGGAAATCCGCTCGGAAAGCGTCTCGATTCGTTCCTGGCGGCTCTCCAACCTGTTCAGCCCGGGCGGCAGCCGGCGCGAGGCGCCCAAGAGCCTGTATCTCTACGGCGGTGTCGGGCGCGGCAAATCCATGATCATGGACCTGTTCTTCGAAACCGCGCCCGTGAAGAAAAAGCGCCGGGTGCATTTCCATGAATTCATGGCCGACATCCACGCCCGCATGAAGACCTGGCGCGGCATGAGCGGGCAGGAAAGGATCGAGGCCGGCGGCAAGCCCGACGAAGACGACCCGATCCCCCCGGTCGCCCGGCAGATCGCCCGCGAGGCGACGCTTCTGTGCTTCGACGAGTTTCAGGTCACCGACGTCGCCGATGCGATGATCCTCGGGCGGCTGTTCACGCAATTCTTCGATATGGGCGTGGTCTTCGTCGTTACGTCGAACCGCATTCCCGATGCGCTCTATGAGGGCGGGCTGAACCGCCAGCTCTTCCTGCCCTTTATCGCCATGCTGAAAGAGAAGATGGAGCTCGTGGCCATGAACGGGCCGACCGACTACCGGCTCGACAGCATCAAGGGCGCGAAGACCTATTATACGCCTGTCGATCAGGAGAGCACGAGCTGCCTGCAGGCCATCTTCTGGCGGCTGACCGGGCTCTCCCCCGACGATCGCGCCATGGTGCCGTCCGGATCGGTCACCGTCCAGGGCCGGCACATCTTCGTGCCCAAATCGGTCAAGGGCGTCGCCGTCTTCTCGTTCAAGCGGCTGTGCAAGAACCCGCTCGGTGCGGCGGACTATCTGGCCATCGCCGAGGCCTATCACACGGTCATCCTAGTCGCCGTCCCGCGGATGGGACCGGAATCCCGCAACGAGGCCAAGCGCTTCGTGACCCTGATCGACGCGCTCTATGAAGCCAACGTCAATCTCTTTTGCTCCGCCGAGGTCGGGCCGGACGAGCTCTACCCCAAGGGCGACGGCTCGTTCGAGTTCGAACGCACCGTCTCCCGGCTCATCGAGATGCAGTCGGAAGCCTATGTCGCCACGCCGCACGTAAGGAAGAATTGACTTTCTTCGGCCACTCTGATTCTGTTCTGAAAATTTTCAGGGGTCAGAAAATGGGCGAAATCTTCACAATTGGATATGAGGGTGCCCAGTTAGACGACTTCTTAGAGACGCTGCTGGCGGCAGGGATCGATAGGGTCGTTGATGTTCGCGAGATTCCGGGATCTCGACGCAAAGGATTCTCAAAAAACCAGCTAGCAGAAGCGCTTGAAAATGTAGGTATAGGTTACTCGCATTTCCGGGGCCTTGGCGATCCCAAGCCGGGGCGCGACGCGGCTCGGTCCGGAGACCTGGACAAATTCAGAGCTATCTTCCTCGAACACCTAGCCTCTGAGACAGCGCAGAGAGCTCTGGAAGAGGCTATAGAGATTGCTCGGCATGCTTCAGTATGCCTCCTGTGTTATGAGCGAGACCCCAAGCTTTGCCACAGAGCTATTGTTGCAGATAGAGTTTCAGCCGTTCTTGAAAGTAGTATAAGACATCTGGGAGTACGATCTGGAATAGCCCGCTCTCCGAATGCAAAGACGCAAATCGCGAACGCTTATACTTGTTAAGGCTCTTCCACACCCACGGGAAGAAAAGGGCGGCGAGACGGTTTGCTGTGCCGGTGTGGATCTGAATGGCGAATGGGCTCGCCTATACCCAATTCTCTTTCGATCGCTGGAAGGCAATTCGAAGTTTCGTCGATGGCAATGGATTGACTACGAGTGGACAGTACCGAAATCCGACAATCGGCGTGAAAGCAGGGTGGTTCAAGAAGGCAGCATCACCGTCAGCGATGAAATGCCCAGGAAGGATCGATTGGACTTCCTAAACAAACTGGTTCTTCCCAGCACCGAAGCCGCTTATGCGAAGGGCATGACATTGACCCTTATCAGACCTGAGGGCGCCGAATTTTCGTGGAAAGAGCGGACTGACGCTGAAATCGCACACGAACGACGGAAATATGAACTGGCCGCGAGCCAAGGCAATTTTTTCGACCCGGAACTCAAGGCATTTGAGCCGTGTCCCTACTCCTTTTTCTACGAATATGCTTCTCAAGACGGGAAAAGCCACAGGCATGAGTGTGGCGACTGGGAGATCACGGCGACCTATTTCAAGTGGTCCAAATCATATGGCGAGCGCCGCGCATTGGAAGAAATTGCCAAGGTATTCGGCCAGGACTACCCTAGAAAAGGAATGGTTTTCGCGATGGGCACTCACTCTCGCAGGCCTCAACAATGGCTTTTGGTCGGCGTTATCCGACTCGACGAACCTAACCAGCACTCGCTCGATATCTGAGTAATGTGTGCACTAAAACGGATTCCCGACTGAATTTTTGTCAGCAACTGCCTAAACAGCCTGCCGGCTCGATATAATACAGACCTGTCTGTTCTATCCACTCGAAAACTTGATCTTCTTTACCGAACGGGCCTTGCAGGCGCCGGCGAATTCGGGTTACATCCGATAAAAATCAGTCGTGGCGGGTCGCGCTGCGTGTAACGGGTCCACAAGTGAGTCCATCCCGTCTCGGGCATCGGAGCAGGCATTCATGGCACGGAATAAAATCGCGTTGATCGGCGGCGGCATGATCGGCGGCACGCTCGCACATCTCGCTGCGCTCAAGGAACTGGGCGACGTCATCATCTTCGACATTGTGGAGGGCCTGCCGCAGGGCAAAGCGCTGGATCTGGCGCAGGCCGGCCCGGTGGACGACTATGACGCGGCGCTTTCGGGCACGCAGGATTATGCCGGCATCGCGGGGGCGGACGTGTGCATCATCACCGCCGGCGTACCGCGCAAGCCGGGCATGAGCCGCGACGACCTCTTAGGAATCAATCTCAAGGTGATGAAGGCGGTCGGCGAAGGGATCCGCGACCACGCGCCCGACGCTTTCGTGATCTGCATCACCAACCCGCTGGATGCCATGGTCTGGGCGCTCCGCGAATTCTCCGGCCTGCCGCATGAAAAGGTCGTCGGCATGGCGGGCATTCTGGATTCGGCGCGCTTCCGCCACTTCCTGGCCGAGGAATTCGGCGTGTCGGTGGAGGACGTCACTGCCTTCGTGCTCGGCGGCCACGGCGACACCATGGTGCCCTTGGCGCGCTACTCCACCGTGGCCGGCATCCCGGTGCCCGACCTGATCCAGATGGGCTGGTCGACGCAAGCGCGCATCGACGCGATTATTCAACGGACCCGCGACGGTGGCGCGGAGATCGTCGGCCTGCTCAAGTCCGGCTCGGCCTATTACGCGCCAGCCGCCTCGGCGATTCAGATGGCTGAGTCTTATCTGAAGGACAAAAAGCGCTTGCTGCCCTGCGCCGCGCATCTCGACGGTCAATACGGCGTTAACCAAATGTATGTAGGGGTACCGATTATTATTGGTGCCGGCGGCGTCGAGCGCATTGTCGAGATCGAGCTCGTTGGCGAAGAGAAAGAGAATTTCAATAACTCCGTCGCCGCGGTCGAAGGGCTTATCGAGGCCTGCAAGAATATTGAACCTGCCCTCGCCTAATCCGCCGGCCGGTCAGCCTCCCGGCAAAACCAAGGGAGACCCCCAAGCCCATGAACATCCATGAGCATCAGGCCAAGGAGCTGCTCAAGTCCTTTGGCGCTCCGGTACTCGAAGGCGGCGTCGCCTTCACGACCGACGAGGCGGTCGAGGCCGCGCAAAGGCTCGGCGGCCCGGTCTGGGTCGTCAAGGCGCAGATCCACGCCGGCGGCCGCGGCAAGGGCGGCGGCGTCAAGGTCGTCAAGTCCATCGAGGAGGTCAAATCCACCTCGGAGGCGCTGTTGGGCATGAATCTGGTGACCCACCAGACCGGCCCCGAGGGCAAAACCGTCCACCGCATTTATGTGGAGGCGGGCTGCCGCATCGCGCGCGAGCTCTATCTCAGCTTCCTGGTCGACCGGGTGACCGACCGCGTGGCGATCATCGCGTCGACCGAAGGCGGCGTCGATATCGAGGAGGTCGCGGCCTCCACACCCGAAAAGATCGTCACCATCCACATCGACCCGGCAACCGGCTGCATGCCGTTCCATACCCGCGGGGTCGCCTTCGGCCTCGGTCTGGAAGGCCAGGTCAACAAGTCCTGCCAAAAGCTGATCGCCAATCTTTACCGGGCGTTTACCGAGCTCGACGCCAGCCTGCTCGAGATCAACCCGCTGGTCATCACCGAGGACGATGAGCTGGTGGTCCTCGACGCCAAGATGTCCTTCGACAACAACGCACTGTTCCGCCAGGCGGACGTCGCCGAGCTCAGGGACCGTACCGAGGAGGACCCGATGGAGGTCGAGGCCTCCAAGCACGACCTCTCCTACATCAAGCTCGACGGCAATATCGGCTGCATGGTCAACGGCGCCGGGCTTGCCATGTCGACCATGGACATTATCAAGCTCAAGGGCGGCGAGCCGGCAAACTTCCTCGATGTCGGCGGCGGCGCCACCAAGGAGAAGGTGACCGAGGCCTTCAAGATCATCCTCTCCGACGAGGCGGTGGAGGGAATCCTGGTCAATATCTTCGGCGGCATCATGCGCTGCGACGTCATCGCCGAGGGCATCGTCGCCGCGGCCAAGGAGGTCGATCTGTCGGTGCCGCTGGTGGTCCGCCTGCAGGGCACCAATGTGGAGCTCGGCCGCAAGATCCTCGATGAATCCGGCCTCCCGATCATCACCGCCGAAGACCTCGACTCGGCCGCCGAAGCCGCGGTCAAGGCCGCGAAGGAGGCCGCCTGATGTCAGTCCTCGTCAATTCCGAGACCAAGGTCATCTGCCAGGGCCTGACCGGCGCCAACGGTACCTTTCATACCGAGCAGGCGATCAAATACGGCACCAGAATGGTCGGCGGCGTGACCCCCGGCAAGGGCGGCACGACGCATCTCGACCTGCCGGTCTTCGATACGGTCAAACAAGCGAAAGACGCCACCGGCGCCGACGCCACGGTGATCTACGTGCCGCCGCCCTTTGCCGCCGACGCGATCCTGGAAGCCATCGACGCGGAACTGGCGCTCGCGGTCTGTATCACCGAGGGCATCCCGGTGCTCGATATGGTGCGCGTGCGCCGCGCCCTGAACGGCTCCAATACCCGGCTTGTCGGCCCCAACTGCCCCGGCGTCATCACGCCCGACGAATGCAAGATCGGCATCATGCCGGGCCATATCCACAAGAAAGGCTCGGTAGGCATCGTCTCGCGCTCGGGAACGCTCACCTATGAAGCGGTGGCGCAGACCACGGCGGCCGGCCTCGGCCAGTCCACCTGCATCGGCATCGGCGGCGACCCGGTCAACGGCACAAACTTTATCGACGTTTTGGACCTGTTCCTTGGCGACGACGCCACCGAAAGCATCGTCATGATCGGTGAGATCGGCGGCTCGCAGGAAGAGGACGCCGCCGACTTCCTGAAACGGTCGGGCACCAACAAGCCCGTTGTCGGCTTCATCGCCGGGCGCACGGCCCCACCCGGCCGCACCATGGGGCACGCAGGCGCCATCGTCGCCGGCGGCAAGGGCGGCGCGGAAGACAAGATCGAGGCCCTGAGATCCGCCGGAATCAAGGTGGCGGAGTCGCCGGCCTCCATCGGTTCGACCTTGGCGGAGCTTCTGGGCAGATAGAACCCATAGTCTCCGCGGAGACATAGAATGAGCATGGACGACCTCTCGTCATTTCTGAGCGGCAATTCGGGCGCCTTCATCGAAAGCCTCTACAGCCGCTTTCGCGACGACCCCGCCGGCGTCAACGAAGACTGGCAGCGCTTCTTTGCGGGGCTGGAAAACGGCGCCGCACAAGCGCATGCGTTGGGCCCGTCCTGGGCGCGCAGCGATTGGCCGCGTCAGCCGGAGGACGACCTGGTCTCGGCCCTGGTGCCGGGCCACGCACCGCCGGCGCCGGCCAAGAAGCCGGGGGTCGGCGTTTCCGACACTGACGTCCGCGCGGCGACCCTGGATTCGATCCGCGCCCTGATGATGATCCGCGCCTATCGCGTGCGCGGTCATCTGATGGCCGTCCTCGACCCGCT
>JAKSBY010000069.1 GCA_022360855.1 Sphingomonadales bacterium
CAGCCAGGGTACCAAGTTTTAAGGCAGGCAAGGCACTCAAGGATTCGGTTAACTCCTGATCCTGAGACCGGTACCACAGCCTCCGGCTGAAGCGATACCGGACTCCTTGGTAGCTGAATTGGCCCTCAGGCCAGCCCTCGACCAGGGGGAGGCCCGGCTCCTCTGACTTCGACAGTCAGGCGGGAAAGGCCATTCAGACATACAAAAGAGAGATTTATTCAGGGCGCATCTATGATGCGCCCTTTTTTGGTTTAAAATAGCGCAATTTTTCGCCACTTCCGCTATGGGCGGCGTGGCAACGCCAGGTTCATTACAGCTAGTCGGAATACAACATGCTTCAGGATATTAGAGACAACTCCCAGGGGGTAATTGCCAAGGTTATTGTCGGTCTTATCGTCGCCGTATTTGCTCTGTGGGGAGTCGAATCCATCATCGGCGGCTTCATCCGAACCCCGCCGGTGGCAGAGGTAAATGGTGAGGAGATAAGCGATATCCAGTTGCAGACCAGTGCCCAGAATCTGATGGCCTCCATCGGTGCTCAGGCACAGCAGTTTGATCAGGAACTGATCGAGCAAATTGCCCTGGATCAGCTTATTGAGCAAATGGTGTTACTGCAGTATGCCGACTCCAAGGCCATGGCGGTCTCCAGCGATCGCATCGACCGCGCCATCGTTGAGACACAACAGTTCCAGATTGACGGGCGTTTCGATCCCGATCTTGCAATTCGCACCATGGCCGCCCAGGGATTTAGCGTGCCCCTGTATCGTCAGGATCTGCAGCAACGCATGTTGATGAGCCAGGTGGCCAATGCCTTCAGCAACTCAAATTTCGTCACTGAGCCGGAACTGCAGAAAATCATTGAATTAAGTGCCCAATCCCGGGATTTCCGTTACTTGTCCGTGACTATGGGTACTCGTACCCTGGGCACGGCGATATCCGATGAAGAGATTCAACAGTACTACGACGCTAACCAGCAGCAGTTCACCGAAGAAGAGTCCGTTGCATTGCGATACGTGGTGTTGGATCAGGACCTGATCGCCGAAGAGATCGAAGTCGATGACAGTGAACTACAGACCCAGTACGAAGCGGAAAGAAACTCCTTCGAGGGTTCGGCCGAAAAACGTGCGTCCCATATCTTGTTCGAAGTAGGCTTTGGTATGGACGAGCCAGAGGCGCTGGAGCTGGCCGCG
>JAKSBY010000493.1 GCA_022360855.1 Sphingomonadales bacterium
CTCCACATGATGGTGCACGGTCGACTGGCTGAGCCCGAGAATCTGACCGATCGCCCAATCGCTCTTGCCTTGCGCCACATATTCGAGGCATCGCCGTTCCCGCTCGGTGAGCTGCGGCGCGGGCCAACGCCGCGCCGATTCGCGGTCGACGATCCGGCTCGCGGATTCATGCGCATAGACCGACATGTGATAGAAGGCGAGATAGGCGTGGGGGTGGACTTCACCGTCGGCCGGCACAGCGGTACACGATGCCGCGTGCGGACCGGGCGAGTGGATCGGTACGGTGAACCCGTCGGCCAGGCCGGCTGTCTGGGCCTCTTCCATGAAGTCCCGCTGGCGGGGGGTCAGGGTCCGCATGAAGTCTTCATCGGTCCAGAAAAAGGGTTGCAGCGTCCGCGCGGCGTGCTGAAAAACGGGGTCCACACGGTCCAGCCGGAGGCGCCCATGGCGCTCGATCCACTCGCGCGGATACGTGTGGAGGACGACGGCCGATTTGGGCGGCTTTGACAGGTCGACATGAGAAAGGCAGGCGAAGTAGCGGAATCCAAAGGCCCGCGTAACGCCTTCCAGCTCCCGCTTGAGATCGTCAAGCTGCCTTACCTTCGCACAGTCGTCGATAAAACGTTGGGCTGCCTCCAGATAATTCATTCCAGACCCGCTGTAACTTCAACCACTGAGAGAATTGGCAGAAAATTGCGGCAATTTGATTACCAGATATCTGAGATTCAACTAACAGATTTCTGTGAACTTACGAGAGGGCTCGATTGAAGTAAAGCGCCAAGGCATGCCCGGTCCGATCCCAGCACTCAAGCGACCGGAATCACAGGCGACGGCCGGACGAAACTACCTTAACGGGAATGTGGTTTTTTAAGGCGTTCAATCGCCACGCGGGCGGTTTCTTAGGGGCGTTCAGTCGCCACGCGGGCTGGGCAAAGGCTCGGGCGCCCACCGACTAATTCATTGGCGCGCTTGCCAGCGACGCGTGATCGCGTCGCTGGAGGGTGTCCTTTCTTGGATGTCATTCCCGCGGACGCGGGAATCCATGGCGAGGCCGGGCTGGATGCCCGTTTCCACGGGCATGACGTAGAAGAGACCGGACCGAAGACCGTGTCCCCGTCCTCCCCCTTACCCTTTCGCGATGCCGATCTGGACGGTTTCGGTGGCGTGGACCTTTTGGATCAGTTGCTCGCTGGAGGCATCCGCGCAGCCGACCACCATCACCGCGCACCGGCCGTCGCGGTGCAGCGGCGGCAGGTAGAAGGCGCCAAAGCCGGATGTGCGGTAGAAATACGCAATATCCCGGTTCATCCGCTTCAGCTC
>JAKSBY010000122.1 GCA_022360855.1 Sphingomonadales bacterium
AAACCGGGAGATAGCTGGTTCTCCGCGAAATCTATTTAGGTAGAGCGTCTGGTATTACCTTCGGGGGTAGAGCACTGGATGGGCTAGGGGGGCGCGAGCCTTACCAAACCTAACCAAACTCCGAATACCGAAGAGTATGAGCCAGGCAGACAGACTGCGGGTGCTAAGGTCCGTAGTCGAAAGGGAAACAGCCCTGACCGCCAGCTAAGGTCCCTAAATCACATCTAAGTGGGAAAGCATGTGGGACGGCCAAGACAACCAGGAGGTTGGCTTAGAAGCAGCCATCCTTTAAAGAAAGCGTAACAGCTCACTGGTCTAGTTAAGCTGTCCTGCGGCGAAGATGTACCGGGGCTCAAGATGTGTACCGAAGCTGCGGAATCAGAAGTCAGAAACCAGAAGCCAGGTAAGTTGGTGGATGGAAGGAAAGATACGATTAAGTCCTTCGAGGACTTAGCGGTGTTTCAGAAGGCATATAAGCTGTCTTTGGAGATTCACCGGCTTAGCCTTTCCTTTCCGAAACATGAGCAGCACGAATTGGCGGCGCAGATGCGGCGCGGCTCGAAATCTGTTTGTGCCAACATTGCCGAAGGGTTCGGCAAACAGCGTATTTCAAGTGCGGAATTCAATCGTTTTTTAGGCATTGCGATTGGTTCTGCGGATGAGATGCGCGTGTGGTGCCGCTATTGTCTGGATCTGGATTATATCGACGAAGCTGAGTGGCAGGCTTGGCGCGATGAGTATGTTGAGATCGCCAAGATGCTGCATGGTTTGCGAGAAAGCTGGAATTAGCCAGGAAGTCTTCTGACTTCTGGCTTCTGCTTTCTGGCTTCTGATTGGTAGCGGAGCGTTCCGTAAGCCGGTGAAGCCGTTCTGTGAGGAGCGGTGGAGGTATCGGAAGTGAGCATGCTGACATGAGTAGCGATAAGGAGGGTGAGAGGCCCTCCCGCCGAAAGTCCAAGGGTTCCTGCGCAACGCTCATCGGCGCAGGGTGAGCCGGCTCCTAAGGCGAGGCCGAAAGGCGTAGTCGATGGGAATCTGGTTAATATTCCAGAGCCTGG
>JAKSBY010000447.1 GCA_022360855.1 Sphingomonadales bacterium
GCGATCGCGCCCCCACCCGACTTTGAATGCACGACAGACATACTCATACTGGTTACTCCTCCCGATCTCACGACTTCAATAGAAGTCATTCTTGCTTTATTGAATGCAAACCACCTGACGCGAAGCGAGCAAGTATTCGCAAAGTGATAGCCGAGACTAAGGTCATCCCATCATTCAGTTGAATACACTATCTATAAATACAACCAATCAGGATTTCACTAATCTTGGGCGTAGCGACTATCCGAGAGGCGGCACTCCTGCGTCAAACGTTTTCGAAAACTATTTTCACTATATGAAAGTGCTTTGACTTTTTTCCCCCGCTGTGCTCGAAATTCCATCTACAGGGAGGGCATGCCTGATGGCCAAATACAGGAACACATCGGTCGAGCGTGGTTTCAGAATCCTCGAATTGCTCGCGGAACGGCGTCAGGCCGTTGATGTCACCACGGTAGCGGCGGAGTCTGGGCTACCCTTCTCAACCACCTACCGATTCCTCTCGGTTTTGGTGGATTTGGGATACGTCCAAAAGACGGAGAACGAACTTTACTGGCTGGGCTATCGGCTCTTCAAACTCAGCGGCTACGCGAACGAGATCACCCTCGTCAAACACGCCGCGCACCAGATCTTGTCGCTTCTCGCGCATGATGTCGGGCTGACTGTACACATGGGCGCGCTTGAGGGATTGCAGGTGATCTATCATGCGAAATTCGAATCCGAGAACAGCATGCGCATCGTCTCGGGCGTCGGGATGCGCTTGGATGCGCATGTATCGGCGCTTGGAAAGGTGCTTCTATCGCATCTGTCGGACGCGGAGATCAATCGCCTGTATCGGCTAAACCCGCTGCGGAAACACACTCAAAGGAGTATCACGACGCTTGCCTCCCTGAAGAACGAGCTTAGGGAAGTGCGCGCCCGCAAGGTGGCTTACGATAACGAAGAAATCGCGCCGGGGCTGCGCTGCGTGGCCGTGCCCGTCTATGACCACGAGAATGAGTTGGTGTGCGCCATTTCGATCTCGGGTTCGACAATGCACTTGACGAACGATGGCGTTCCAGGTCTGGAGAAGAAGTTACAGCTCGCCGCCGGCGAGATCGCGGATACGCTTGCCGGAAGTCGGGGCCGTCGACACGGTGACGGCAACTCGACCCGAACGGCCGCGCAATAGCATCGCAAATCGGCCGATGCCTCAGGCTTTTATAAAGCCGCGCAAATGCGTGAAGTAGATCTCCTCAGCTTCGTGAAAGAGACCATGGCCGGCGCCCTCGATGGTCTCCAACCGCGCGAGACCGGCCGGTAACGCGGCTGCCATCTCCCTCGCATTTGCGACCGGCGTTATCGGATCTGCGCCTCCCGCAAGGATCAGGACAGGGCAGCGGACTTTATGGAGTTGCGGCAGGAAATCGAGCGTATGCGCCTCCCCGCCCGGTCTATAAAAATGCGCGGTGACCTCTGGGCTCGGGATCACGCGCCGAACCGCCTGCGGGTCTTGGGACGTATGACGATTATATTGCGGGATGCACTCCCCGATATAGCGCGCCATCAGTTCCCCGTCTTCGCTCGCCCAAACCGCGCGCAGCAGCTCACCGCATTCGGGGTGTCCCAAAGCCGCAAATTTTGCCGCGGAGCGGTTGATGCGAAACGCCGAATGCGTGCTGGAAAGGATCAGCTTTGCCGGGTGCGTGGGGTGCCGAACGGCATAGGCCTGCGCCACCATGCCGCCGAAGGAATGCCCCAAGACGATCGGCCTGGAAATCCCGAGCACGTCACACAAGGCGACAACATCGTCTGCCCATTGCGCCAGATTCCATTTATCGGGCGAACTCCGATCGCTACGGCCTTGACCGCGGTGGTCGTAGTAGACCACGTGGCAGATATCCGCCAATTGCGAGAAGACCGGCCTGAACAGGCTGTGGTCACCGCCCGGGCCGCCATGCAGAAGCAACAGCGATGGCCGCTCGTGCATGACGGCGCCCTCGGGAGCGAGCTTCGGTCCCTCGAAGTCGACAAACAGTCGGATGTCGCCGATGTCCACCCGCAGGCCGGGGGTCCGTCCGGTGTTGGGGGCGGGCGATGCCGCCGCGGCAAGAGCACCCATAGCGAGACGCAGGAACACACGCCGTCCGACCTCGTGGTGCATCCCCTCCGCTCCCAAGCTCGAAATGCTAGTCGGGCAGCTGCTCAGAGGCATGAGCCACCGGCAAACGGACACCACCGCCGTCCTCCAGCGCCCGTTGGTAGATCCAATGGGCAATCGCCACATCCTGAGAGACGAGCCCGGTCGTATGGATCAGGATGGATTCCGCGTCCGACTCCCGGCCCGTCTTGGCGCCCGAGACGACCTCCCACATTTCGCCATGGATCCGTTCCTTCGCAAGATCTCCGGAGTCCACCATTTCCTTGAACCAGGGCAGGCTGTAATTCAGCGCGAAGGAATCGAGAACGACCTTATCCATCCGGCCCCAGCCAGCCGGGTCAAGCTCCAGGCGTGCCAGTGAAATGAAGGTGACACCGGGCTTGAGCCACTCCCACCGGCACGTCACGTCGGGAGCGGTCGTGCCGCCGACAACAATATCGGCATCGGCTACGGCCGCCTCAGCAGTAGCGACCGGAACAACTGGCACGCCGAGCTTCTCCGACCAGGTCTCCGCAAAGCGCTCCCGTGTCTCCGGGCGGCGGGAGGTACAGCGGACTTCGTCGAACTCATACATGGTGGCGAGGCAGCGCAGGGCCGTCGAGCACATGGTTCCGACGCCGATCAGGCCCAGTTTGCGCGGCGCCTTCGGGGCCAACCATTTGCAGCCGACGACCGCCGCGGCCGACGAGCGCAGGCCATAGCTCCAATGCTCGTCGACCATCCCGAGCGGGAGGCTGGTGCGCGGATCGCTGAGGACGACGTAGCGCGTGGAATCCCGTGTCCCGACCGTGGTCCGGGCGCCATCGTCGAAATACGAATACATGCGGACCCCGGCCACCGGAATGTCGCGCAGGAGGCAGCCCTTGACGTGCCAGAAGTTGTTGAAATCCGCGACATCCATCTTGAAGCTGGGCGGAGTGGAAAAGACTACCGAGCCGCGCGCATGCATGCGGTAGACCTCCTCGACGATCTCCAAAGCCTGTTCGGCCCCGAAGTAGCGCAGCGTGTCGTCGTAGGAGATAAAAAGAAAACTGTCGTCGGTCACGTCGTCAATCCTTCTTGCTTGGCGGTTCTGCCGGCAGGTGGCCCACCCGGCTAGTCGTCGAGAATGGCAATGGCCTCGATCTCCATGATGAGCGCGCGCTGCACCATGGAGTTGACGAGAATGGTCGTTGCCGCGGGATAGGGCTTGTTGAAGTATCGCGGCCGCAGCTCCTTGATCGCCGGGAACTGACTTCCGTCGGTGAGGTAAATGTTCACCTTGACGATATCGTCCATGGTGCCACCGGCCGCCTCGATCGCGCGCTTCAGGTAGCCGAAACAGCTGTCGGCCTGCGTCATCGGATCGAGATTGCCCTGGGCCGCGTCCTCGCCGGCGGTCTGACCGGAGATGAAGACGAAATTGCCCTTCTTGACAACATGGCTGAACTGACCGGGCGCGGGAAGTTCGGGAACGTTAATCGCTTCGAAGCTCATGGCATCCTCTTTTCGTTAATGCAGCGGGTTTCCGGAAGGCCGGTTCTTGATCGCTTCTCGGGATCCTCGAGCCACGCCAAGGCCTGGCGGCACACCATCATCGCACGCATCCAGACCAGCTCCTTCCAGTCGTCGTTTTCCGGATAAAAGATAGCACGGTAGGCGCGGCGCATGGCTTCGCCCTCGCCGCTCTCGAGGCGGTCTTTTGCAAGCATCCACTGGCATTTGAGCTTGACCGGATCGAGCTGGGGCCCTTCCCAGGTGCCGAACTCCAATGCATGCGCAACCACGCTGGCCTGTGGCAGCAGGCGCCGCACGCCCTCGCTGACATTGCCCGCGCTGTAGGTGGCAACGGACGTGCCGCCCGGCATCGATGTCACCGTCTCGCCGAAGACCGCCCGGCTGCGACGGAAACCGGCGCTGTCGACGGGGTCGACGCTTAGAAGCTCGCCATAGCCGTACCGGCCGAGGCCGGTGTGGATGTCGATCAAAACCACATGACGTGCCTTCTCGGCATGCTCCCTCAACAAACGGCTTGATGTCTCGCGCGACCAGCTCGGCTCAAATCCGCCGAAATGCAGGCCATGAGGAACTTTGTATTGCCCGTAACCAAGCCACTTCTCTGTCTCCTCTCGACCGCGTTCCCTGCAAAACGCCTCCTTCGTGGCCCGGAAGTGTTCGAAGAATTCGTCGGACCACTGGTCGGGGAACGCGCCAAGAAGCTCGTAAAAGCGATCACAGAGGGGATTGGCCGGCGCATCTTCATGTGCAACGAAGTTTCGATTGAGATCGATCTTTTCGTGCGTCTGGCGCACGCCCCAGGCAAAGCCAAAGGGGTTATGAGCGTGCAGCAAGAGGACCGCCACGCCGGGCGGCAAAGGCGCTCCGGCCTGCGCGCGCAGCCAACCGGTTTGACAGGCCGAGCCGCAAAAGCCCTCCGGCCCGTGGGTGCCCGAAACCAGAACGAAGAGCCTGTCCGCCTCGCGCGGTCCGATCCGTGCTGCGTCAAGATGGAGCGCCTCTCCGTCCGGCCCTGGTTCGGGATGCCTACACGACGTCAATACCGCCCCCGCCGCCTCGGCGTCGATAAGAAATTTATCGCGTGCTTCTGAATAGCAATTAGAAAATAAAGATAAAAAGTCAACATCACTTACATACATAAGGTCTATTTCCTTATATATTTCATTTATACTTGAAAATACCTAGTTTTTTGTTGACTTATACTGCAATCTGCATAATTCTACTCACTCCCCTGCTTCTTTTTGGGGCTCAGCACAGATTGGAAAATCAGCCAGCTATGACCGACACATCACGGCAAAAGCCCTTCTTCATAAAGATAGACGACGCACCGACGGGAAAGTTGAAGTTCGACCGCGGCTGGACTCGGCGTCTCGTGAACGAGAACACCGGCGCCAAGAATGTCGATGTTCACATCAATCACATCAACGACGATTCCGGGCCCGGCGAGCTGCATTATCACGCCAGAACGGAGAACGTTTACATCGTGCTCGAAGGCGTGCTCGAGGTTGTCGTCGAGGGTGAACGCCACCTGCTCGAGCCCGGATGGGTCGGCTACATCCCGCCCGGCGCACACCACACGGCAGGCAGCGTCGGCGGCCGGGGTGTCACCAAGGTCATCGAGATCTATGCCCCGGCGGGACATGACTTTCACGTCGTCGAGGAGCCAGACGACCGGTAAACGGAGACGGAGATGTCAGAGAAATACGCCGCTGCGATCGAGTCCCTGATCGACTACGAGACCGTGAAGCGGCTGATGATCGAGCTGGTTGAAAGACCCAGCCCGCAAACCGATCTCATGGAAGACGAGCCCCAGGTCCGCGAGTTCATCCGGACCGCCGTCGAGCCCCGCCTCGTTTCCTATGGCGTAACGGACATCCGGTACGATTCCATGGGGAATCTGGTGGCACGGTACGGCGAAGATCAAACCGGCCGTCGGCTGATGTTCGTGACCCACGCCATGAACCATCCGCCCGCCACCATGCCCGACCCTTATGTCGGCAAGGTCATCGACGGCGCGCCGCACGGGTTGCCGGGCGAGGCCATCTTGGGGCGCGGGCTTTGCGAGCAGAAGGCGGGCATGACCGCCATGTTGACGGCCCTGAAAGCAATCATTGCGTCCGACATCCCCATAAGCGGCCAGATCCTGTTCCTGTGCTGCACTTCGGGCGAGACAGGCAAGCATGACGCCTTGCGCACGATCATCGCAGAAGAAGGGCTCAGCGCCGATATGGGCTTGATCGACGGCTGCAGCCTGAAGATTCGGCTTGGGAATCGCGGCCGTCAGGACATTTTCATCACCGTGCATGGCGAGGTCGCACATAGCGGCTCCCCCAAGACCGGCGCGAATGCCGTCTCCGGAGCACAACTGGTGTTGGACCGCGTACTCAAAGAGGCCAAATTGCCCGAGCCACATCCGGATCTCGGGCCGTGCACGCTCACCTGCACGCATATCCGCAGCTTCCCTGATGCCACGCATACCGTTCAGGGCTCCTGCGAGCTGACCTTGGATCGGCGGCTTCTTCCCGGCGAAGATCCCGACGTCGTATTCGCAGAGATCGCCGCCATTGCCAAGAGGGTCGAACAGATTCCCGATCCGGTCAGCGGCAAGCATTTTCGCGTCGAGGTCACTCGCGGGCCGTTCATGTATCCGTCGCTGGTCGACGAGGACTCCGACATCGTTCGCCTTATCAAGCGTTCATCGCAGGCAACCCTCGGACACGAGCCCGAAACCCATTTCGGGCAAAGCGCATTCGATCAGGGCTACCTCAATCATCTGGGAATCCAGACCGCCAA
>JAKSBY010000767.1 GCA_022360855.1 Sphingomonadales bacterium
CGAGTACGACCGCGAAGAGCGCTTCGCAGGCGAGTCCAAATACCCGCTCCGCAGGCAAATCTCCTTGGCCCTGAACGGGATCACGTCTTTCTCGGTTACGCCGCTCAGGATGATAACCACGCTCGGCCTCGTGATGTTTCTGATCAGCACGGCGCTCGGTCTCTGGGCGATCTGGCTCAGGCTCGCGACCGACGCGGTCGTCCCCGGCTGGGCCTCCATCACCGTGCCGATCTTCCTGCTCGGTGGCGTTCAACTGCTCGCATTGGGCACCATCGGCGAGTATCTTGCCAAGACCTATATGGAGACCAAGCGCCGGCCGAGATTTCTGATTGAGACGACAACTCAAAAGAGCCCGGACGGCCAAGCCTCGACATGACAGGGAAGGATCCGGCTCCCGAGCCAGGTAACCGCATCCCATGAGACCAGTTCGAACCGCGTTTCTGCTTCCGCTTGCCGCGCTGGTCAGCGTCGCGGCCGCTCTGACGGTGCTGATCGACTGGAATCTGGCGCATCCTGAAGGAACGGAGTGGGACGAGGCATCGTATTTCGCCCGGCTTTATCAGGATCATGGCGCCTACGAACGAGGCGGGCTTTTTGAACTGAAAGAAGCTCTCCTTCTCGAAGACCGGCACCGCCCCCCGGCCTACCGCCTGCTTTCCGCGCCGGTGCATATGGCGCTCGGGCCCGATGTGCGGGCGATCAGAACGGCGTCGCTGCTCTGTTTTCTGATGACGCTGTATTTCGTCTATCGGTCGGGTGCGCTTTTCGGAGGGGCCGGTACGGGGATTGTCGCAGTCTGCATCGTGGCATGCAGCCCGGCGGTCTTGTCGTCGATGCGATCATTGGGAACCGAATGGCCGCTATTGCTGGGACTTTCGGGCCTCACCTACTTCCTGCTTCGAATCGTGATGACCGGCCGCAGCGGCTCCGGCGTTGTTCTGGGCATCGGGCTGTGCGCGGCTCTGGCGGCCTTGGGCAAGCTGAGCTTCGCTCCGGTCGCCCTACCGATGCTGCTGGCAGCAATCGTTCTGGGTCGATACGCGGAGACCGAAGAGCCAAAGTTCTCGACATTGCTGCTGCCGGGCCTGATAGCTCTTGCCGTTATCTCGCCCTTCTACTTCGCCAATATCCACCAATATTATTGGTATGGGCACACGGCAAACGAATGGTCGTCACACGGGCTCCACTTTTGGCTGGGCCTAGCTGAGCCCGGTTCCGGCTTTTTCCTTTTGGGTTATATGGAATTGCTGGCCTTTCAGGTCTTCGGACCGCTCCTGTCGACCGCGCTGGCGCTGACAATTGTTCTGCTGCTGACCCGCCTTTACAAACGGCGCGCCAAGACCGCGGAGGGAACTTCGCCGGCCGCCGGCGCATTTTTGGTGCCGGCGGGTATTTTGACTGCGGCCATCCTTCCGCTTGTGATCCTCCACATGTCCGGCGGCAATCAGAATCCGCGTTTTCTCGTGCCGATCGTTCCCATTGTCGCCGTGCTGGCGGCAGCCGCGGCCGCGCGCCTTCTGGATGGCTGGGTCCTCAAGACCATGGCCCTGCTGGCAACGGTACAATCGGTGATCGTTCTGGCTCTTATGCCGGGCAACGCGAAGATTCCGCGGAGCCATCCGGTGGGCGCTCTGGCCGCTGTCTCAGAGCGGCTCCCGCAATGGGAATGGTCTCGCCTCAAGGACGAGATCACCGGGTATGGCATCGCTTCGCCAAGAATCGGATTCATTGGAAGTTCCGCGGCGTTCAATAACCGTCAGATCGAGATTCCCTGGCGCAAGGCCGGAGAAGACGTCACCGTAACCCGGCTTTGGCACGAAAATGACGGCGCCGTCGACTGGGCCGAGGTGGAAGCCCGGATCGGGGAAACGGATGTCTTGCTGACTTTCGTTCCATCGGAGGAACCCCGGCCCCTGGCGGTCAACAGCTTTAACTCGGAGTTTGCCGACCGAATGACGGGCCGCCCCGACTTTATAGGGCCTGTCGTTCTCCAGCTCGGCCCCGGTACGGGGGACCGAGTGTTTGTATTTCACCGCAGGTGAGACTCGCCCGGCAATGCCGGGACCGACCCCCTACTTCCCCATGAGCTCCATAACCGCCACGACCATGGCCTCGGTGCCGCGGATCACCGAGGGCTCGGCTTCGATCCTGAAGAACGGCGAATGGTGCGACGGCACGGGCGGACCGCCAGCCTTTTCCGCGTCGACTTCCGCTTGTGGCGTGCCGCCGACCCGGAAATAGGCGCCCGGCACCTTGTGTTCGGTCTGCACGAAATAGGCAAAATCCTCGGCGCCCATGCCTTCGCGCTTACGGGTGTACATGACCTCCTCGCCGAGCGCGGCGACAAAGGCCTTGCGGATGCGCGCGGTGAGCTCCGGGTCGTTGACGTTGGTGGGCGTGGACTCGAACGACGAATCGACGACGGGCATCAGCTCGTCGGGCAGGCCCGCGGTGCGCGCCACGCCCTCGGCGATGCGGCGGATGCCGGCCAGCAGCTTGGCCCGCGTCGCTTCCGAATCCGAGCGCACGGTGAGCTGCAGCTTGACCTCGGCCGGGATGATGTTGTGCTTGAAGCCGCCGTGGAAGGAGCCGACCGTGACCACGCCCGGCTCCAAGGGCGAAAGCTCGCGGCTCACCAGGCCCTGCAGCGCGATCACGATCTGCGACCCGATATAGATCGGGTCCTTGCTCTTGTGCGGGGAGGCGCCGTGGGCGCCGATGCCGTAGACGGTAATGTCGACACTGTCGGACGACGCGCCGATCAGGCCCGGCTGCAGGTCGACCCGGCCCGAAGGAATGCCGGCGGAAACATGGAAGGCAAGCGCGTAGTCGGGCACGCCGAAACGCTCATAGAGCCCATCCTCCAGCATCGCCCGGGCGCCGCCGATGCGCTCCTCCGCCGGCTGCACGATGAACATGATCGTGCCCCGCCAGCGATCCTTCAAGGCGACCAGGCGCCGCGCCGTGCCGACCAGCGAGGTGATGTGGACGTCGTGGCCACAGGCATGCATCACCGGCTTGACGATGCCGTCGATATCCTCTTGCGTCGCCTCCGACATGATGTCGAGGCCGGAGGCCTCCTTAACAGGCAGCCCATCCATATCGGCGCGCACCAGCACGAGCGGCCCGTCGCCGTTCCTGAGCATGCCGACCACGCCCGTGCCGCCGACCTCTTCGGTCACCTCGATATCGAGGGCCTTGAGCTCCGCGGCCATGCGCGCGGCGGTCTCGTATTCCCGGAAACTCAATTCCGGATTCTTATGAAAATGAACCCAGAGCGCTTCCAGGTGATCGGAATAATCTCTTTCGACCGCAGCCCTGAATTCGCTTTCCGCGGCAGCCGGAGCGGCCAGCGCGAGCGTCAGGGCGCATGCGGCAATAGCGCTTCGCATGTGTTTCCTCCTATCGCTTAGGTCTTTCTATTTGGCGCCCGGTGTCCCCGGCGGGCAGGCGGACGCCACCCATTCGCTGGTGCTCTCGTAGTTCATGGCGATCTTGAAGCCGGCCTGGTCCATGTTCATCTGTCCCGACTGCACCAACTTGGTTTCACTGACCTTGCCGGTCATATGCCCTTTGAAGCCGGCGCCGCAGGTCATGTCGAAGCTGAAGCTGTCCTCGCCGAACTCGCGATTGTCGAAGCTGCAGTCGCCTTGCGCTTCGGATTGCATATCCTCGATAGCGTCCTGCCAGCGCTCGTTGTCGGTCTCTCTGACGCAAAACTTCGCTTGGGTGGCGGGGAAGCTCATGCCGCCGCCGGCGGCCTCGATCTTGACCGAAGTCTTCCACAGGCCGGTCTTCAGTTTGAGATCCGCCAGAGCCGGCGTGCTCGCCAAAACCGCCGCCGCGACGCCGGCCACCAGAATTGCGCGCATGATGTCTCCTCCGCCTGTAGAATTCGGCTTGCATGATAGGGGGATCGCCCGCGCTGTAAAGTATCGCGCTTATTGGGCAGTAATTTACAGCTTGTATGTTCCAAGGCTGAGTTAGGCCTTAAATTTTTCCGGTCGAAGCTAAAGTCGAGTGTCATATGGTTTTTTGAAAAACATGGACGTAAATAATTGTTTTTCGGAGATAAGAATTAATAATAGTCACATTGGGACCATAAAATAAGGATTACGGATTGGAGGTCAAAACCGCTCCAAAGGAACTCTTTCGCATACGGCGGCTACCTTGGCGTGGTCAGCTGGCGGGTTATGGCGCACTGATAGATGCGCTCGGTCTCGACGTCCCGCTTCCGTTGAGGCTGGCCATGACATCGGCCCTTCACCGCAAGGAAGAACGTGACGGCTGGCTGATCTTTCCTCCGCTATATCAACCCAAGCCGACGCTCGCCGGTCATCTTACATTTGCTCTGCGTTATGAAGGGGTGGACCTTCATGCTCTAAAAAGCGTCTTCAGGTCGGTAGGACCGGGGTCTGTAACCGAGATC
>JAKSBY010000279.1 GCA_022360855.1 Sphingomonadales bacterium
CAAATCCTCTATGCGGCCCGGCCCGCGGCGCCCGCGCGAAGTAAACCGGCTCGTTATAGAAGGTGATCTGCCGCCGCGCGCCGCGCGGCTCGGTGACTTTGTGGATTTGCGTGGTTTCGCCGAAGCGGGTGGAGATATAGAGGCCGCCCGTTGCCGGGTCCCAATCCTCGAAGCTGGCCGAACGGGTGTTGCCATACTGCTTGAGGCGGCGCGCCAGGTCCGGCGGCACAACGGGGACGTTTTCGACGACCAGCGGGCCGATTTGCCGGCGTTCGACCTTGCGCGCCTCGGCCTCGAGGGCGAGAACAAAGAAAAACGCAAGGCTCACCAATAGAAAACGCACCGCAATTCGCTCCGCTCGGGCCGCGACGTCGCCTTCCCGGATTATCACGGCCCGCGCCGCGGCGTCGAGAGACAGGCGATAACGCTTTCGCGAACACAGCTATCATTGGATACCCCATTTCCGCCTCGGTCATGCCCCAATCCGGGATCATGTGATGGCGGGAATTGCTTTGAGCGGCCAAAGCGATCCTGATAAAACCACGCTTGATCAGGCCCGAAGTGTTGGGGCCGGGGCCGGGGGACGATGGCTAAGACACGAAAAATCATCGCCGTGATCTTTGGCGGGCGCAGCGTTGAGCATGACGTCAGCGTGCTCACCGGGCTGCAGTTCCTCGATGCGCTGGATGCCGAGCGTTTCGAGGGGCTGCCGGTCTATATCGCGCCGGACGGCTCCTGGTGGAGCGGCGAGGCTCTGCGGCGGCGCAGCCTCTATCCGGTGGCGGCCAGCAAGAGCGAGGAGCTGATTCCGGTAAGCCTGGATATCGCCGCCGGGCCGGTCGGCCAGCCGGCACTCAAGACCGTGCGCAAGGGGCTGCTTCGCCCGAAGGTCGAGTACATCCCGTTCGACCTCATGGTGCCGGCAATCCACGGCACCAATGGCGAGGACGGCAGCCTGCAAGGCCTCTTGGAATTCGCCGATATTCCCTATGCCGGCAGCAACTGCATGGCCTCGGCCATCACCATGGACAAGCACGCCACCAAGCGGCTTTTGGCGCCGACCGGCGTGCCGATGCTGCCGCATGCGCTGGTTCCCAGGCGCGAAGAGGGGGGGCTGCTGCCGCAGTCCGACATCGCCGCACACCTCGCGGACGGCCTCGGCGAGGAGCCGGACTTTCCGCTTTGCGTCAAGCCGCAGCGGCTCGGCAGCTCGGTCGGCGTCACCAAGGCGGAGGAGGCCGGCGATCTCTCCGCCGCGCTGATCGCCGTCTACCGCATGGATTCGGCGGCCATCGTCGAGCCCTTCGTGCCCAATCTCGTGGAATACAACATCGCCGTGTCGCGCGCCTTCGGCCACACCCGGCTTTCGGCCATCGAGCGGCCGCTGCGCGGGGCCGACGTGCTGGATTTCAAAGACAAATATCTGGCCGGCGGAACCGGCGGGCCCAAGCTGGACGACGTGCCGCTGGAGGGCATGGCGTCGTCGAGCCGCGAGATCGATCCGAAGGACCTGACGGACGAACAGCGCGCCGTCATCGAGGGCGCCGCGCGGACCGCCTTCGATGTGCTGGGCCTGGCCGGCTCGGCGCGGATCGATTTCCTGTCGAACGGCGAGACCGGCGACATCTGGTTCAACGAGATCAACAGTATCCCGGGTTCCTTCGCCTATTATCTGTGGGAAGCCGCAAGCCCGCAGGTGAGCTTCACCGAGCTGACCACGGCGCTGATCTCGGAGGGCCTCGGCCGCGCCGCGACCCGCGCCAGCGATACCAGCGCGGCCACCGGCGGCGCGCGCATCTTCGACCGCGGCTGAGGCGGGCGTTTCGGTCCGTGATTCATGGCTTTCATCGCGTGGATTTCGGCGGCGAACACGCCGACGGCGGGATCGAGCTCGTGTTCCTGCATGGCTGGGGGCAGACCCATGCCGCGTTTCTGAAGCTCGCCCGCTTCTTTGCCGCGCGCGCCTCGTGCCGGCTCTACGACCTGCCCGGCTTCGGGCAAACGCCCATGCTGCCCGCCGGCGCCGGCACGGCCGATTACGCCGATGCACTGGCCGCCGAGCTCGATTCCCTGCCGATGCCGAAAAAGCGCATCGTTATCGGCCATTCCTTCGGCTGCCGTGTCGCGCTCCGGCTTGCCGACCACCATCCGAGCCTGGCCGACGGCCTGGTCCTGATCGCCGCCGCCGGGCTGAAGCGCAAGCGCAGCCTGCCGTTCAGGCTTCGCGCGCAAGCGCTGAAACTGCTCGGTCGGGCGGCGCGGCTCGCCGGCCCGGCCGCCTATTCCCGCTATGCCGACCGCTTCGGCTCGGCCGATTACCGCAATGCGGGCGCGCTCAGGCCGACCTTCGTGGCGGTCGTCAACGAGGACCTGTCGGAGGTCGCGCAGCGGGTCAGCGCGCCGGCGCTCTTGATCTACGGCGAACGCGACGGCGAAACGCCCAGCGAGTTCGGCGAGCGATTTGCATCGCTGATGCCGCACGCGGAATTGAAGATCTTGCCCGATTTCGGACATTTGGACATCTTGACCCGCGGCGCGCATCAGTGTCAGAACTTGGTAGCGCAATATTTGGATAAGATTATCGCCGGTGACAGCTGATTTTGTGACTTACGCCATTCACGGGCTCGCCGGCGTCGCGCTCCTGATCTTTCTCGGCTTCCGCGCCCGCACCTATTTGATGTTCTTCCAGCAGGAGGAATATGACGCGCCGCGTTTCTTGCGCTGGGTGGTGCGGATGGGCGCTGCCGACGTCGTCTTCTCCGCCCTCTTGCTGGTTTCGGCGTTTGTCGTCTGGGGGTTTCGCGGGGATGCGCGGATCCTCTGGCTGGTCATGTCCGTGCTCGCCGCGCTGTCGGCATGGCGCGCCGTGCGCCTCAACGGCCGCGCCAAGAAACCGCTGGTGATGACGTCGCGGGCTATGCGGATCTGGCGGCTCGACATGATCCTGACAACGGTGATCGCCCTGGCGCTCTACCTGCCGGCCCGGCAGGCAGGCCCACTGTCCGTTGCGCTGTGGGTCCTGCTTCTCGTGCATCTCGCGCCGCTCATGCTGGTGCTGGCCAATCTTCTGCTCTCGCCCGCCGAGCGCGCCGTCAAGGGCCGCTACCGCAGGGAGGCCGAGGAGGTGTTCGGGAAGCTTGCGCCGAAGACGATTGGAATCACTGGCTCTTACGGCAAGACCTCGGTGAAGCACCTGCTGGGCCACATTCTGTCCGGCGCCTCACCGACCCTGGCAACGCCGGGATCGGTCAATACCG
Source organism: Sphingomonadales bacterium (assembly GCA_022360855.1). Lineage (GTDB taxonomy): Bacteria > Pseudomonadota > Alphaproteobacteria > Sphingomonadales > JAKSBY01 > JAKSBY01. Next base: position 3,258 of record JAKSBY010000279.1, read on the forward strand.
AGATGGGCATTACGCGCATCATTCGCGAGGAGCTGGACAGCCGGCACAAGTTCTTCGTTGTCGAGATGGGCGCCTACGGGCCCGGCTCCATCCACCGGCTATGCCGGCTGACGCCGCCGGACCTGGCAATCATCTCATACGTCGGCAAGGCCCATCTCGAACGCTTCGGCGATGTCGAGACGACCTTTCACGCCAAATTCGAGCTGGCGGCGGCGGCCATCGCGAAAGGCGGCAAGGTCGTCGCCAATGTCGACGGGATTCCCGGCGACCTTCTTGGCGACTGGCTGGCGGCGGACCGCGCGCATTTCATCCTTTGCGGCACGCCCGGCGGCGGTACCGATCTCGATTGGCAACTCAAGGACGCGCGGCAAACGCCGGAGGGCCTCGCGCTGACAATTCGCGGCCCGGCCGAGGCCGGCTGGCCCGCCGAGCCCCTGATCGTCCCCATTTTTGGCCTGCATCAGGCCAGCAATATCCTCTTGAGCATCGCGGCGGCCTGCGAGCTCGGAATCGAGGCCGAGATGATTGTCGGGGCTTTGAAGATGATGCCGCAGATCCGCCACCGCCTTGAGGTTATCCGCGGCGCCCACGGTCCGACGATTATCGACGACGCCTACAACTCCAACCCGGTCGGCTTCGAGGCGGCAGTAAAGCTGTTGGATCAGCTTGCGACAACGGGCGCGCGCCGGGTCGTGATCACCCCCGGGATGGTCGAGCTCGGCTCCGACCACGATGACGAGCATCAACGCCTCGGCGAGCTCGCCGGGCCGCTGGTGGATATTTTCCTCGTCGTCGGCCCGGACCGCATCGAGGCCTTTGTCGATGGCGCCAATATCACGCGGCGCGACGGCTCGCAGCTCCTGCTGTTCGACACCCAGGCCGATGCCGAGGCCTGGTACAAGACCCACGGCAAGCCGACCGATGTGGTGCTGTTCGAAAACAATCTGCCGGACCTCTACGAAGCCGACTTCGTATTGTAGCGGGCTGCCGTCCCCCTTCGACGGGCTCAGGGCGAGCGGAATTTGAATTCCGTTCGTGGTGAGCCTGTCGAACCATGAACGGCCGCCGCCGTTGAGGGTTTGTTAAGCATGTTCCGGTGAGATGCCGGGGCGACCGGAGGGAGCCCATGCGTCCACAGCCTTGCACCCAAGAAGCCTATTTCGGGCTGCCTGAGGAGGTGGTGTTCTGCAGAAAATGCGTGATTTCCAATCAGCGCCCGAGCTCCACGGTCGAATTCAAAAGCACCGCGGACGAGGCCAAGCGGAGCATCGGCTTCGACGAAGAAGGCATCTGCGAAGCCTGCCGCTACGCCGAGATCAAGGACACCGGGATCGACTGGGAAGGCCGGGAACAAAGGCTCCTGGCGCTTCTTGACAAGCACCGGCGTTCCGACGGCCGCTACGACGTGATCGTCCCCGGCTCCGGCGGCAAGGACTCGGCCTTCGCCTCGCATGTGCTGAAATACAAATACGGCATGAACCCGCTCACGGTCACCTGGGCGCCGCATAAATATACCGATATCGGCTGGCGCAACTTCGAAAGCTGGATCCACGAAGGCGGGCTGGATAATATCCTGTTCACTCCCAACGGCCGGCTGCACCGTCTGCTTACCGGCCTCGCCTTTCGCAACCTCCTGCACCCGTTCCAGCCCTTCATCGTCGGCCAGCGCATCATCGGCCCAATGATCGCCGCGCGCTTCGGCGTCGAGCTCGTGTTCTACGGCGAGAACCAGGCCGAATACGGCAACCAGATGGACGAGAACTGGACGCCGGTCATGGACCGGAAGTTCTTTTCCGCCGGTTCGCCGGAGGAGATCTTCCTCGGCGGGCTCAGCATCCGCGACATCATCGCCGAACACGGCTACGCCCTGAACGACTTCGCACCCTACATTCCACCCTCCGCCGAGGACCTGGAGCGCGCCGGGGTGGAGGTCCACTATCTCGGCTACTACCTCAAATGGGATCCGCAGGAGTGCTACTACTACGCGGTGGAGAACACCGGCTTCCAGGCCAATCCCGAGCGCACCGAGGGCACCTATTCGAAATACTCCAGCATCGATGACCGCATCGATATGTTCCACTACTACACGACGCTGATCAAATTCGGCATCGGGCGCGCCACCTACGACGCGGCCCAGGAGATCCGGAACGGCAAGATCACCCGCGAGGAAGGCGTGCATCTGGTGCACAAATACGACCAGGAATTCCCACGGAAATATTTCGCCGAATTCCTCGACTATATCAGCATGGCCGAGGCCGAGTTCTTCGAGACCGTCGACCGCTTCCGCTCGCCGCATCTGTGGGCGCGCGAGGCCGGCGACTGGTCGCTCAGGCATCAGGTCGCCTGAGGAGGCGGAGGTGGCCGCCCTCAAAGTCCTTCATCTCGCCAGCTTCTCCGGCAATATCGGCGACAACGCCAATCACAACGGCTTCCGGCGGCTCTTGTGCGAGACGCTGGACACGGGGCTCGCCTGCACCGATCTGGAGATCCGCGAATTCTATTGGAAAGAGCGCCGCTTCGACGCAGACTTCGTAGCCCTCTGCAACGCCCATGACCTCGTCGTAATCGGCGGCGGCAATTATTTCGAGTTATGGGTTCCGGATTCGGCGACCGGCACCTCGATCGATATCGCCCCGGACATTCTGGCGGCGATCCAAACGCCCGTGGTGTTTAACGCCTTGGGCGTCGACGTCGGCCAGGGGCTGCCCAAAGGCAATGCCGCAAAGTTCCGCGGATTTCTCGACACGCTGCTGGGCTCGGATCAGTTCGTCGTCTCGGTCCGCAACGACGGCGCGCGCGACAGCCTCAGGGAGCATATCGGCGCCAGCTATGCCGAGGCCGTGCATCTTGTCGCCGATGGCGGTTTCTTCGTAACCACGCGACCGGCTTTTCAAGGCCTCGTGCCCGGCGGCGCGGTCACCATCGGCATCAACCTGGCCGGCGACCTTCCCGACCTGCGTTTCGGCGGCGACCGGCATGCCTTCGCGCAGCAGCTGGCAGACGGGCTGACGGCGCTTATGGGGGGTCGGGAGGAGATCCATCTCCTTCTGTTCGCCCACATCTTTCGCGATTTCGATCTCCTCCATGCGCTGCTCGACGCCTTGCCCGACCCGCTGCGCCGCCGCCGTGTGGCCGTGGCGCCCTACGTCATGGGTCAGGGCGCGGAGTGCGGATTCTTCGACCTCTACCGGCGCTGCGCCGCGGTTCTGGGCATGCGGTTCCACGCCAATGTCTGCCCTATCGGACTCGGCGTTCCCACGGTCGGGCTTTCGACCTACCCCCAGATCGACCGCCTGTATCGCGAACTCGGTCTGGACGAGCGTGTCGTCGATGTGACGACACCCGACTTCGCCACCGAACTCGTGGCCAAGACCCGCAGCAGCCTCGCGGACAGCGAGCGGATCGGAGCCCGATACCAGCAGATTTCCCGCGACCTGGAGGCCGGGACGCGGGAATTCCATGCTCATATCGGCGCTTGGCTCGGTCTTGATCTTCGCGCGCGCCCCGCCAGCATGGAGGCGGCCGGATGACGATGCTGGCAGCTTCGCGGAACCATCGACCGGTCGATGTCTTTCTGATCGACGGCGAACATCTCGCCTATGACGGCATGAACGCCCTGGCGCGGGATTTTCTGCTGGCCCGGCTCGAGACGCAGCTTCCGCAGTACGACTTCCGCCCGCACGATTCCGACGGCAGCGAAATCGACCGCGCGAGTCCCCTGGCCAATGCCACACTGGTGCTGAGCCTGCTGAACCCGGTGCTGGACACGCGGCTCGCCGACCGCATGATCCGCCTTGCCGCCGACCGGCAGCGCGAGGTGGCCGTCTCCGGCGCGGTTCCCGGCTCCGCGCCGGTGCGGGTGCTGCCGGAGGGTGATGCCAATGGCGCCGGGCCGTTCACCATCGAGTGGCCGACGCAGCGGCGCTACGGCTCGCAGCTCAATCTGCGGCGCATGCTGCGGCAAAAGCAGTTCCGCGCGCTCGCCGGGAACCACCCCGATCTGCATGGCTGGACGGTCGAGGACCTTCTCGACTATTGCGGCTCTCCCGAAGGGACCGAGGAGCTGCTCAGATACGGGGAGGATATCGAACTCGACCGTTACGAGGCCTGCCCGCTCTGCGGCGACGGCGAGGTCTACCCGCTGCACAGCGACAACGGCCACCCGGTGATGGGGTTCTTCACCCGCGAGTCGGTCTATTACTACCGCTGCGGCGGCTGCGACCTGGTGTTTCTGAACCCGGTCGTAAAGAAAGACGACCTCCCGCGCATCTACGATGCCTGGGAGCGGGAAACGCCGCTGTGGCAGGGCGAGCTGGACACCAGATACGATGCGCTCGGGCCCGATAACACGTCCCATTACGATAACTACAGATCGCTCTACCGCCGCTGGGGGGCGCGGCTCGGCCAGGGCGCGCGCGTCGCCGACCTCGGCGGCGGGGCCGGCGAGTTCTGCGTCTATATCAAAGAGAGGCGGCCGGATCTGGACGTCTGCCTGATCGATTTTGTCGTCGATCCCGTGCGCGAGCCCCTGCTCAAGCGCGGCATCCGCGCCCGGCCCGCCGACATCTCATCGCCGACGCTCGCCCGCGACCTCGGTCTCGACGGGCTCGACCTCATCACGCTATGGGAGGTCATCGAGCACCTGCGCGTCGAGGATCTGGCCGCCCTTCTCGGCCAGGTTCATGCGCTGCTCAAGCCCGGCGGGCTGTTTGCCTTTTCAACCCCTGACTTCGACGACCCGCTCTGCCGGGCGCTGGATTTCTGGGCCATGGCGCCTGTCCACCACATCTCCGTCTTGAGCCTTAAGGTGCTGGAGCCGCTGCTATCGGATGCCGGCTTCGCCATCGTCGACGAGTTCCACGAGAGCGTCACGGTGAAGGCCGCCGACCGCTGGTTCCTCTACGGCGCCGAGGCCCATCACGGCCTGGCGTCGCGCGCCGAAGCCAGCGTCATCAACGATTTCCTGCGCGATGACGCCTTGCGGGGGGCCTATACCCAAAAGCTGCGCGAAAGCAATCGCGGCAGCGAACTCATTCTCGTCGCCCAAAAGCCAAAGGACTAGAGAGACCATGATGCTGAACGCGCAACAGCTCGACCAATTCCACAACCAAGGGTTTGTTATCCTCGACGATGTCTTCGCCAGGGATGCATTGAACGATATCGAGCGCGCCATGCGCCACCTCGTCTGGTCCTTCCTCGACAAGGCGGAGTTTGCCCATCCGGGCATCGCGGGCTCGGTGGAGAAGGGCGACGAGCTGGACGGCGGTCTGGCGGCGCTGGAGGCCGCCGATCATGCCTATGTGGCGCAGCTCTACGACACCATGTCGGAACTGCCGGCTCTCTTGCGCCTGCATGGCGGGAAAGGGCTCTCGGCCGTCGTCAATCAGCTCTTCGGAAAGGACGCCGACGCGCCGCTCTACACCTACACCAAGCGTTTGAGGATCGATCCGCCGCAGGACGACCGGCGCACCTACGGATGGCATCAGGAGGTGTTCTACACCATGCCGGGCTCACGCTTCATACAGCTTTGGGCGCCGGCGATCCATGACGCCACCATGGCCAACGGAACCATCGAGGTCTGCCCCGGCAGCCATCTGGACGGCATCGCCGAGGCACGATGGGAGCAAAGCCCCGGCCGCGCGCTTCAGGTCAGGGTCGTCGACGAGGTGGTGAAAAAATACCGCCCGATCCGGGTCGAGCTGGAGCTGGGCCAGGCGCTTCTCTTCTCCGGCCGGACGATTCACCGCAGCGGCAGCAACACCTCGGACAAGATTCGCTTCTCCATCATCGGCATGTTCCACGACGTGGACCACCGCGACTTCCGGCCCGCCAAGGTCTCGTTCGACTTCCATGGCATGACGCCACGCGAATTCTTCGAACGCCAGTTCGCCGCAAGCGATGAAGACCAGGAAGTCGCCTGACGCTCCTCGCCCATTTCGGTGACAGTTACCTTTTTATTTTTTCAGTAGAAACAACAACTTCGAAATTTATACCTTAAAAAAGGTAACTGTCACCGAAATACAATGACGATTCAGCCTGAACGCATGGTGTTCTAGCGCGCCGCTACCGCGCGGGGCGCCGGTGCGGCGCGGCTTGAGCACCGGGTGAGGAACCGCCTGAGCAGGGCGAGCCCGGCGTCGCCGCTTTTTTCCGGATGAAACTGCGTGCCCATGATGGCGCCGCTCTCGACGCAGGCGGCGAATTCGCGTCCGCCATGGCTGGCGCGGGCGAGGACGTGGGCATCGTCCGCCGGCAGCGCCGCGTAGGAATGGACGAAGTAGAAATTCCGGTCATGGGCCCTGTCCAGAAGGGTGCCGGCCCAGCGGCCCGGTTGGGGTTCGATCAGGCCGGTCCAGCCGATATGCGGCAGCCGGCTGCCGCCGTCGGTGGGGAGGCGCAGCACCTCGCCGGGGATCAGACCGAGGCCGGCGGTTTCGCGATGCTCGAAACCGCGCTCCATCAGCATCTGCATGCCGAGGCAGATGCCGAGCAGCGGCCGGCCGCTCGCCGCGAAGTCGCAAACCGGGCCCGTGAGCCCGCGCCAACCCAGATTTTCCATGCCCTTGGGGAACGCACCGACGCCGGGAAGAATCAGGCCCTCGGCCGCCGCGATGCGCGCCGGGTCGCCCGAGACAATGGCCCGCCCGCCGACATAGGCGATGGCGTTAGCGATGCTGCGGATGTTGCCGAGACCGTAATCCACGATCACGATGTCAGGCCCGGATGTTGGCCCCGTCATCGTCCTGTTCCCAGACCTTGGCCGGCCATCTGGCCGCGGATCTCCGAGACCGAATGAATGCCGTAGTGCAAGAGCGAGGCGGTGGCGATGGCGCTGGGCTCGGTCTTGTCTACCAGCGCGTCGATGTGGGCGAGCCCGCCGAGCCCGCCCGAGGCGATGATCGGCACGCCGACCGTGGTATTCGCGGCCGCGATCAGCTCCACGTCGAAGCCCTTCTTCGTGCCTTCCTGGTCGACTGAGGTAATCAGGATCTCGCCGCAGCCGAGGTCTTCCAGCTGCCGCGCCCAGTCGAGCACGTCGATGCCGGTCTTCTCGCGGCCATTGTCGACATAGGCCTCCCAGCCGGCCGCGCTGCGCTTGGCCTCGATGGACGCGACGATGCACTGGCTGCCATAGGTCCTGGCTGCCTCGGTGATGAATTTCGGGTTGCGGATGGCGGCGGTGTTGATGGCGATCTTGTCGGCGCCGGCGTTGAGCGCCTGTTCGATGTCCGCCAGGCTGCGCAAGCCGCCGCCGATGGTGATCGGCACGAACACGCTCTCGCAGGCGCGCTCGATGATATGGAACAGGTTGTTGCGGTCGTAGAGGCTGGCCACCGCGTCCATGAACACGATCTCGTCGATGTTTTGCCGGTAGTAGTCCTCGGCCATCCGGTTGGGGTCGCCCACCTTGCGCAAGCCCTCCAGGTGGATACCCTTGATGACATGCTCGTTCTTGACGTCGAGGCGGGCGATCAGTCTCACTGCAGGGTTTCCAGGTCGACGAATTGCTTCTGGGTCGGCAGGTGCCACACGGCGTCGCCTGAGAGCACGTCGACAAAGGCCGTGGCGCTGTTGCCGTTGCCGAACAGGGCCTGCGAGGTGCGGGTCACCTCTGCTGTTTTGTCGATGCCGGCCAGGATGCCGGCCACCGAATTATCCGTATCGATGATCGTCGGCCCGGTGGCCCGGCGCTGCTGGCGCGTGCCGACATTGACCGAGGGCAGGCCGTAGAACGGCGCCTCGCGGATGCCGGCCGAGGAATTGCCGATGATGAAGTCCGCATGCTTCATCAGGGTCAGGAAATGTTCGAACCGCATGGAGGGAAACATCCTCACGCGCGGATTACCCTGGAGCCGCTCATAGGCCTCCAGGATCACCTCGCTGCCGTGATCGTTGTTGGGATAAATGGCCACGTAGTTGCGGCCGGACCGGCGGACCGCCTCCACCAGGTTCGCCGCGTGCCCGGGAAGCACATCCAGTTCCGTGGTCACCGGATGAAACAGCAGGATGGCGTATCGGTCGAATTCGATGTCGTAGCGGGCGCGCACGTCGTCCAGGGACGGCAGCGCGTCGGAGACCATCAGGTCGATGTCGGGCGAGCCTATGACGTGGATCGCGTCCCCGTTCTCGCCGAGTTGGCGGAGACGGCACGCCGCGTGCTCGTTGGCCACGAAATGGACGTGCGAGAGTTTGCTCGCCGAATGACGGATCAGCTCGTCGATCGTGCCGGAAACCTCGCCGCCCTCGATATGGGCAACCAGGATATTGGCCAAACTGCCGACGATCGCGCCGGCCAGCGCCTCGACCCGGTCGCCATGGACCACGATCATGTCCGGCTTGATTTCCTTCATGAAATCCGAGAGCCCGACCACGGTCTTGCCGAGAATGCAGTCCATGGTGTCGTGGCGGTTCTGGTTGATGAATTTGTGGATGTTCTTGTAGCCGGCCTTCTCCACCTCGTCGCAGGTGTAGCCGTAGCGCGCCATCATATGCATGCCGGTGACGAAGATGTGCACGTCGAAGCGG
>JAKSBY010000277.1 GCA_022360855.1 Sphingomonadales bacterium
ATGGCGATGCCGGCATCCGGCGAGCCCGCGGCGATGGCCGCCGCGCCCAGCAGCATGCTGATGATCGAGATGGCGCTGGCGCCCCGGGCGCCGTCCTGGAAGCGGACGATATGGCCGCCGGAGATATGGCCGGCCTCGTGCGCCAGAACGCCCAACACCTGGTTGACGTTGGTGGCGTTCAGGATCAGCCCGGAATGCATGAAGATATTCTGGCCGCCGGCAACGAAGGCGTTGATCGACTGGTCGCTGATCAGAAACAGCGAAACCGCGTCGGGTTCGAGCTCCGCGGCCAGCAGGATCGGCGTGATCATGCGCCGGATTTCGCGCTCGGTTTCCGTGTCGCGCAGCAAACTCTGCGCTGCGGCCGGCTGCACGGCGGCGAGCAGGACCAATGCCGCAGCAAAAAAACGCATCCAGAGGCTTTGCATCGCCGGAGATTCTCTCTTTTCTCGCCCGATCGGCGCCAACCTAGGGGCGCCTCTATGAACGGTCAATGAACAAACAAGTGAGGTACCCGCTCACTCCGCCGCTCTACATGACAATTGTGGCGATTGCTTGTGCCGCGATTCCCTCCTCGCGGCCGGTGAAGCCGAGCCGTTCGGTCGTCGTCGCCTTGATGCTCACGCGGTCTTCGCTGGTGCCCACAATCTCTGATACGCGCGCGCGCATGGTTTCCCTGTGCGGGCCGATTTTGGGCCGCTCGCAGATCAGCGTCAGGTCGAGATTGACGATACGCCCGCCGCGCGCCGCCACGAGTTCCGCGGCGTGCTTGAGGAAAACGTCCGACGGCGCGCCGGCCCATTTGGGGTCGGAGGGCGGGAAGTGATCGCCGATATCGCCGGCGCCGATGGCGCCGAGCAGCGCATCGGTCAGGGCATGCAGTCCGGCATCGGCATCGGAATGGCCGATAAGGCCATGGCTGTGCGGGACGGCGATGCCGCAGAGCATGACGTGATCGCCGGGACCGAAGCGGTGCACGTCGTAGCCCATCCCGGTTCGCGTTTCCGTGCCGGCGAGCGCGCGTTCGGCGCGGTCGAAGTCCTGCTGCGTCGTCAATTTAATGTTCTCCTCGGCGCCCGGCACCACGGTGACCGCGATGCCGGCTCTTTCCGCGACCGCCGCATCGTCGGTCAGCTCTTCGCCGGCCGCCGCCTCATGGGCGGCGAGGATGGCGGCGAAGGGGAAGCCCTGCGGCGTTTGTGCCCGCCACAGCCCACTGCGGGACACGGTCTCGGTGATCGTGGCGCCATCCTCGGCGCGCTTTAGTGTGTCGACCACGGGGAGCGCCGGGATGGCGCCGCCATCCGCCACCGCGTCGATAACCGTTTGGATTACCTCCGGCGGTACGAAAGCCCGCGCCGCATCGTGAATGAGGACGACCTCGGGCGTTTCCGGCGCCGCCAGGGCCTGGAGCCCATTCCTTACCGACTCCTGCCGGCTGGCGCCGCCGGCGACCGGGGGCAGGAGCTCTAGGTCTCCGACGGCCGCATTGTAGAGCTCCTGATCGGCCGGGTTGTAGACCACCAGCACCCGGTCCACGGAAGGGTGGCCGGCAAAGGCTTCCGCCGTATGCCTGAGAACCGGCTTCCCGGCGAGCGCGCGGTATTGCTTCGGCATCTCGCCGCCGGCCCTGACGCCACGCCCGGCGGCGACGATGATCGCGGCAACGCTCATGACGCGGCCGGCTCCGGCGGAACGTAAGTGAGAAGGGCATCGCCCGGCCCGGGCGGCCTCGTTTCCGCCGAACGGTAGGTCGTCATCCGGCCCGATGCCCTGAGGATCAGGACGCCTTCGGCTTCGTCCGTGACGTTGGCCTGATGCGCGTCGAAACCGTACTCCTCGGTAAGCGTGGTCTTTTGGAAACCCCAGCCGCGGTAGTGGCGGGTCAGAAGATCATCCAGCGACAGTGCCGGCTTGAACAGCCGCTTGCCTTTCAGCGTGAAGGGCAGGTCCATGGGATCGTCCTCGGTTTCGCCGCCGAGCTGGAAGATGTTGGCCCGGTCCATCTCCGGCGCAAATTCCGTACAGACCAGCGCGTTATAGGCCTCGTTGCCCGTCGCCGCGATCAGCGTTCCGAACTGCTGCATGTCGAGATGCTCCTCGGTCGCCTCGGAGAGAATCTCGCCGAAATAGGTCGGGATATCCGCGAGGCGCACGGGCTTGAGCCGGTGCCAGCTCGTATCCGCAACCGTGACTGGCACGTCAAGCTCCTTGAAGGCGCAGGCCAGCGCCAGGCTCCAGGGCGACGCGCCGACGATCAGAACGCCGGGCTTTTGCGCTGACACGAGATCCAGCCGGCGCGCGAGCCAGGGCGCGGAAAAGCCGTGCAGCACCACCGTAGCGAAGACGATGGCAAAGGCGTAGGGTACCAGCTGTTCGGCCTCCGGGTAGCCGAACTCCGCCAGGGCGGCCGCGAAAAAGCCGGAGACCGCGACGGCGACTATGCCCCGAGGGGCGATCCAGGCGATAAACAGACGCTCGCGAAACGGCACCGCGCTGCCGATCATGGAGCAGAGCACCGCGAGTGGCCGGACCATGAAAAGCGTCGCCGCGACGAAGGCGCCGAGCCGCCAGTCGGCCGCCTGAAGATCCTCCAGGCTCAGGGTTGCGGTAAGGAGCACGAAAACCCCGGAGACGAGAATGACCGCCACGGTCTCCTTGAAGCGCCGCATCTCGACAATGCTGGCAAGCTTGGAATTGGCGATGGTCAGGCCCATGGCGGTGACCGCGAGAAGCCCGGTTTCATGCTCCACCAGATTGGCCGCCTCGAAACAGGCGAGCACGAGGCAAAGGATCGCCGGTGCCTTGAGGAATTCCGGCACCAGACCGCCCCGGAAGCTTGCCGCCACCAGGCGCCCGAACAGATAGCCGATGGCCGCAGCGATGAGTGAGGCAAACGCTACCCAGCCGATGGCGGTTGTCACGGGTTCACCGTGGCTCGTCCTCACCAGATACTCGAACACCAGCACCGCCAGGATGGCGCCGATGGGGTCGTTGACGATGCCCTCCCATTTGAGGATGGCGCGCGGCCGGGGCGCGAGCTTCGCCTGGCGGAGCAGGGGAATGATTACGGTGGGGCCGGTGACCACCAGGATGCCGGAAAACAGGACCGCCACCGGCCAGGAAAAGCCAGCGAGATAATGCGCTGCGGCCGCGCCCAGGCCCCAGGCCAGCGGCACCCCCGGCAGCACCAGCCGCATCACGCCCGAGCCGGCCTCCCTGAGCTCGCGCAGATTGAGCGTCAGCCCGCCTTCGAACAGGATGATGGCGACCGCGATGGAGATCATCGGTCGCAACAAGTCGCCGAAATCCGCCGCCGGATCGATCAGCCCGGACACCGGGCCGGCCAGGATGCCGGCGAGGGACATCAGCACGATGGCGGGTAGCGCCAACCGCCAGGCGATCCACTGCGCGCCGATCCCGAGCACGCCGATCAGCGCAACCTTAAAGATGATCTCTTCGATGACGGTGCCCCCAATCGCAGGCCAGGAGTCCTTGCCGCGACTTTAGGGGCTGCGGGCAATGACTGGAAGAGGCTTGGTTCCCTCATGCGTTTGAACGGGTCGAACGTTTCCGTTGAAATTTTGTTGCAGAATCGAGTGTCGGCGGATTTTACACTTTTGCTTCAATCCGGCGGGTGGCCCGTGCAGTTAATTATGTAAACCCTTGATTCTAAACGACTGGCCCGAATTTTGCATAATATAGTTTGAAGCCATCCTGAGGAGGGGAGAAATGGCACATTCATTGTTTGACCGGCTGGCAAAGACCGCCGCGGCGAGTGTGATTGCTCTCGTGGGGTTTGGATCGTCGGCCCACGCCGCGCTCTGGCAGGAGCTGAGTATCGGCATTCCGAACATGAACACGCCGCCGCCGATCACCACCTTCCAGCAGCCCTATATCTTCGACTATATCCCGATCGTGAAGCTGCACTTCCCGAGCGAGCATGGTGACTGCAACATCTTTTCCGTCCCCGGTTCCTGCGACGGCATCGGGTTCGAAGCGATCGGGCCTACCAACAGCTTCGATATTCCGGGCCTCGGGACTGTCAGTCTGGATCAGGCCTTTATCGGCGGCGGTATGTGGTGGATCAACAACCAGGACTGGATGATCGATGAGATCGACCTGTTCGGCTCCGCCTTCTTCACGCCGACCGGGTCGCAGCAGCCGATCGAAGGCTTCGGCAAAATCTGGGCGGGACGCCAGCAGACGTTCTATCAGGAAGCGACGCCCGGGATCCTCTGCCTTGCGGACTTCCAATTCCCATTTGATGTCTGCTGGCCGGACCCGCAGATTCCCATCGAGCAGTTTCTGATGAACCCGCCAGATGACGGGATTTTGCGCTTCCCGGTGAATCTGAGGCCCATGCATATGCCGGAGCCGGGCACGGCGCTCACCCTGATTGCCGGTCTCGCTGTGCTTGGTCTCGCGCGCCGGCGCAAAAAAGCCTGACCTTTTTTCTAGTTTACGAAGACCATCAGGGGCGCCCGCGGGCGCCCTTTCTCTTTGCCTGCTCCAGGGGCATCGAAATATTGTTTCAAGTTGGGGTGTCGGATTTTTTTACATATTTGTATCGATTTGAGACGGTGTCGCCTTCGCTCACTGCCTAACCCTTTGATTTCATTGGTGTGGCATGGTTTATGCATAGTTAATGTCAAAAGACTAACCAGCCTAACAGGATGTCTGGCCCGGCATGGATTATGTGTGGATCCGCCTGGCGGGACTCTCCGGACTTAGTTGGCTCCGGCGGCGCAACAGATAACGTACTTCCGGCAATAGTATTGACTGAGGCGCCATATCGGCGCCTTCTTTTTTGCGCCGGCCCGGCATGTTATGACACCTCGCGATCAGGAGAGGGAAAACAATGTGGCCACGGGGTGAGCGGCTTGGACTACTGGCCGGCGTTTTGGCCGGTATTTGGATCGTGACGCACTCTGCGCAGGCGGCCGGCCAGGGCCGCGCCAATATCGACCGCAACGTCGGCGCGGTGATGACCGCCGAAACCATCGTCGCCCGGGCGATCGAGGCCGCTGGCGGTGAGACCTGGCATCGTCCGAAATCCCTGCATCTCAAAGGCTACGGCGTGTTTCAGCCGCGCGCACCCGGCGGCAAGGTGACCATCGCCGACGACTATCAGATGTGGCGGGTATTCGACCGCGAGCGCAAATCGGCGCACGGCCCGGCCGGCTGGGTGCGGATCGATTCCAAGGCGGGTGAGCGGGTCCTGTTTCAGGTCTCCTTCGATGGCGAGCGGACCTACGATCAAAATGGCCTGGTGCTGGAGGAGAAGGCCAAGACCTACTGGGCCAATGCCTTCGGCTTCGGCGTCGTCCGCAAGGCGCTGGACCCGGGATTCACCGCTACCCGGCTGCCGGATGACAGCGTCGAGAGCCGGCCGAGCTTCTTCATCCGCGTGACCGGCCCCGCGGGCGGCGACTCGGTGTTCGGGATCAGCAAGTTCGACTTCGCCATCCGAAAAGTCGCGTTCGACACGCCCCGCGGCTGGCACGAACGCATCTATTCCGACTTCACGACCGACCCGGCGACGGGCTGGCGCCAGCCCATGCTCGTTCGGCTCTACTATGACGGCGTCAAATCGAATGAAATCCACTGGCAGGAGTTCGCGGTCAATCCTGAGCTTACGCAGGCGCATTTTCAACTAGCCACCAATTGAAGTGGCGCCATGTTGCGCTGCAGCATCTAGCCAAAGCGTCAAAAACCTGCCATAAAGGCGCTCGATTAGGCAGAGTTGAGCGACGTGCACAAAAAATGAGCATTGCAATCGGCCCCGTTGAGCTGAACGACCCGGTGGTGCTGGCGCCCATGTCGGGCGTCACCGATATGCCGTTCCGCCGGCTGGTCAAGGGTTTCGGCGCCGGACTCGTGGTCTCTGAGATGATCGCCAGCCAGGCGATGATCCGGGACTGCCGGCGTTCCGCCAGAATGGCCCGGACCATGGCGGACGAGTTCCCCATGTCCGTACAGCTTGCCGGTTGCGAGGCGCCGGTCATGGCCGAGGCTGCCAAGCTCAACGAAGACAACGGCGCCGCCATCATCGATATCAATATGGGCTGCCCGGTGAAGAAGGTGGTGAACGGCCACGCAGGCTCGGCGTTGATGCGCGATCTGAAGCATGCCCGCAGCCTGATCGACGCCACGGTTGGCGCGGTCAGCCTGCCCGTCACCCTGAAGATGCGCACCGGCTGGGACGATGCCAGCCGCAATGCGCCGGAACTGGCGCGCATCGCCGAGGCCGCCGGCATCCGCATGATCTCGGTACATGGCCGCACGCGCTGCCAGATGTATCGCGGCCACGCCGACTGGCGCTTCGTGCGTCAGGTCAAGGAGGCGGTTTCCATCCCGGTGCTGGTCAACGGAGATATCCAGTCCTTCGACGATGTGGACGCGGCGCTGGAGCAGTCCGGCGCCGACGGCGTCATGATCGGCCGCGGCTGTTACGGCCGGCCGTGGTTCCTGTCCCAGGTGATGACCTATCTCGCGACCGGCGAGCGGCCGGCTGACCCGCCACTCGGCGTACAGCTCGAGACCCTGACGCATCACTACGAGGCGATGCTGGAGCATTACGGCTCCGATGTCGGGGTCCGCTGCGCGCGCAAGCATCTCGGCTGGTACACCAAGGGACTGCCCGGCTCCGCTGAGCTGCGCAACCGGATCAACACGATGGAGGATCCGGGCGCGGTCACACGGACTCTGCGGGACTTCTACGCGCCCTTGATTGAGAGCCAGGCGGCCTGATCATGGATGCGCGGGTCGCCGAGGATACGCTTCTTCACAGCGACGGCGAGACCGCCCAGGCCATCTTCAACGCGCTCCTGATGCCGGTCCTGCTGATCGACGGGGACTGCCGCGTCCATGCCGCCAACGGCGCCGCCGAGCATTTCTTCGAGCAGAGCGAGGTGCAGCTTCGGGCGCAAAGCCTGGAGGCGCTGCTCGGTGACGACAATCCGCTGATCGATATCGCCAAACGCGCCGCCCGGGACGGCACCGGCATCGTCGAATACGAGATCGAGGTCGGCGGGCCGAAGCTGGCCCGCCAGCCCTGCGAGGTGCAGGTGGTGCCCGCGCCGGACATGCCGGGCCATGTGGTGATGACCCTGGAGCCGAGAAGCGTGGCGCTGAAGATCGACCGGCAACTCCTTCACCGCGGCGCCGCCCGTTCGCTCGGCGGCCTGGCGGCGGTGCTGGCGCATGAGGTCAAGAACCCGCTTTCCGGCATCCGCGGCGCGGCGCAGCTCCTGGAGGAAGACGCCGACGACGACGGCAAGAGCCTGGCCCGGCTGATCCGCGACGAGGCGGACCGAATCTGTGCGCTGGTCGATCAGATGGAGGCTTTCTCCGACCCCCGTCCGGTAGTCCAGGCGCCGCTTAATATCCATGAGGTCCTCGGCCATGTGCGCCAGGTCGCGGCGAACGGCTTCGCCCGCGACGTGATCTTCGAGGAATCTTACGATCCCTCTCTTCCGGCGGTGCTCGCCAACCGCGACCAGCTCATCCAGGTGCTTCTGAACTTGGTGAAGAACGCAGCAGAAAGCACTGATGGGAAAGGAAAAATAAGAATGTATACTCGATACCGGCACGGCATCAAGATCGGCATTCCGGGCCGCGCCAGTGGGCGGCTGAAGCTGCCTATCGAGATCGCCATCGCCGATAACGGACCGGGCGTTCCGGAGGACATTCGTGACCATCTGTTCGATCCCTTCGTCTCCGGGCGCGCCGGCGGCACCGGCCTCGGCCTCGCGATCGTCGCCAAATTCGTGCGCGACATGAGCGGCGTGGTCGAATGCGACAACACCAAGCGCGGTGCCGTCTTCCGCATCCTCCTGCCCGAGGCGCGGGAGGTCTCATGACCCACCCGGCGACCGTTCTCGTCGCGGATGACGACCGCTCGATCCGCCGTATCATGTCCGAGGCGCTGGCGCGCGCCGGCTATGACGTCCGGGCCACCGGCACCGCCGCCGGGCTCTGGCAGCTCGTCGATTCCGGCATTGGCGATGTCGCCGTGACTGACGTTGTGATGCCCGACGGCGACGGGATCGATCTCGTCGCGCGGATCAAGGAACGCCGTCCGGATTTCCCGATCATCGTGGTAAGCGCCCAAAATACCCTGGCCACGGCCGTGCGCGCCAACGAGACCGGCGCCTACGAATATCTGCCCAAGCCCTTCGACATCAACGCCTTGAAGCTGGCGGTCGACAAGGCGCTCAAGAGCGGTGTGGGCGAGGAGCATCGCGATGCGGAGCAGGACGAGGAATTGCCCCTGATCGGCCGTTCGGCGGCCATGCAGGACGTCTACCGCACCATGGCGCGGGTCATGGCGACCGATTTGACCGTGATGGTGACCGGCGAATCCGGCACCGGCAAGGAACTGGTCGCCCGGGCGCTGCACGATATGGGCCGGCGCGCCGGCGGGCCTTTCGTTCCGGTGAATCTGGCGGCGATCCCGCGCGAGCTCATCGAAAGCGAGCTTTTCGGCCATGAGAAGGGCGCTTTTACCGGCGCGAGCACGCGCTCGCTCGGCCGTTTCGAGGAGGCGCAGGGCGGCACCCTGTTCCTCGACGAGATCGGCGATATGCCCTATGAGGCGCAGACCCGGCTGTTGCGCGTGCTTCAGGAAGGAGAGTACCGCACCGTCGGCGGCCGCGCCCTGATCCACGCCGATGTCCGCATCATCGCGGCCACCAACCGGGATCTCAGGTCGCTCGTCGCCCAGGGCTTGTTCCGCGAGGACCTTTTCTACCGCCTCAATGTCGTGCCGATCCGCATCCCGCCGTTGCGCGAGCGGATCGACGATATCCCGGATCTGGTGACCCATTTTCTCGGCCTGGCGGCGGAAAGCGGGCTGCCGGCCAAACGGATCGGCGCCGACGCGCTGACCGCGCTGAAATCGCACCATTGGCCGGGCAATGTGCGCGAGCTGGAGAATCTCGTGCAGCGGATCTGCGCGCTCTATGCCGGAGAGGACGTGACCGCCGACGTGATCGAGAAGGAGTTGCGCGGTTTCGAATCGGTCGGGTCGGGCCCGGGGGCCGGCGACGGAAACGGGCTGTCCGACGCAATCGAGCGCCATCTCGCGAAGTATTTTGCCGCCCATGGCGACGCCTTGCCGCCGCCGGGGCTCTACGGGCGGCTCCTGAAGGAGCTCGAACGGCCGCTCATCGTCATGGCGCTCTCGGCGACCCATGGCAATCAGATCAAGGCCGCTGCGCTCCTCGGGCTCAACCGCAACACGCTGCGCAAGAAAATGAAGGATCTGGGGCTCAGAGCCGTCCGCAGCGTGAAATAGGCGTCGGCCCGACTGTTGCTCTTTCGAAACAATTGTGGTGAAAATGTCGCTATGCCGCTAAACTCCGCGGAATGGCTTCGCCGATCGTCGACACAGATGTGACTTAATGGACGTTTCCACCAACACGCCGACCGCGCTGCCGATGAGGCGGCGGCCGCGGCGCTTGGAACAATTCCTCATCTGGGCGCGCAAGGTCGGCCTCGGCGTCAAGGCGGAGATCATGCTGGCGATCGCCGCGCTGGTTTCGGCCGTCGCCACCTTCTCCACCATGTCGGCGGATGCCTCGCCGTTTGCGGTCACCTCGACCACCGTGCGCATCCTCATGATCGTCAATCTGATCCTGCTTTCGGTCCTGGCGGTCCTGGTGGCGCGGCGGCTGATCAATCTCTGGGCGGCGCAACGGTCGGGCTCGGCCGGATCCAAGCTGCAGGGCCGCATGGCGCGGCTGTTCGGCCTCGTCGCCATCGGCCCGCCCGTGACCATGGCGATCTTCGCCTTTCTGTTTTTCGAGCTCGGCGTCCAGAACTGGTTCTCGCAAACGGTGCGCAGCACGTTGCAAAGCTCGCTCGATGTGGCCGAAGCCTATGTGGAAGAGCATCGCCGTGTGATCCGCGCGGATATTCTCGCCATGGCCGGGGACCTCAACAAAAAGGCGGCGCTTCTCGGCCGCGATCCGGCCCAGCTCCAGCTCGAAGTGGAGGGGCAGGCGGCCGCCCGGGCGCTGTCCGAAGCGGTTGTGTTCGACGGCGGCCTCAACGTGCTCGCCAAGGCGGCGGCGAATCTGAGCCTGGTCACGCCGGGCCTGCCGGCCACGGTGATGCAGCGCGTGCGCGAAAACGAACTCGTGATTCTCTCCGACACCGACGACGATCGCGTCAGCGCCTTCGTGAAGCTGGAAAACTATTTCGATACTTTCCTGTTCGTCAGCCGCTTTGTCGATTCCCGCGTGCTTGGGCATGTGGAGTCCGCGCGTGCGTCCGTGGCCGACTATGAGGCGCTGGAGGGCCAGCGCTCGGTCTTCCAGCTCTCGGTGAACCTGATCTTTATCATCGTTGCCGTGCTCATCGTGGTTGCCGCCATGTGGATCGGGCTGGCCTATGCGTCGCGGCTGGTGGCGCCGATCGGCCGGCTGGTGGAGGCGGCCGAGGACGTGCGCCAGGGCAAGCTGGACGCGCGGGTACCGGCAACCGACGACGCGGACGAGATCGGCACCCTGAGCCGCACCTTCAACCGCATGACCGAACAGCTCTCGGAACAGCGGCGGGACCTGATGCAGGCCAACCAGCAATTGGACGAGCGGCGGCGCTTCTCGGAAGCGGTACTGTCCGGCGTCTCCGCCGGCGTGATCGGCCTGTCGCCGAAGGGCACGATCACGTTGCCTAATCTGCAGGCATGCGTCCTGCTCGGCGTGAAAGAGGAGCTTCTGACCGGCCAGAACATCGCGCAAGTGGTGCCGGAAATGGCGGGCCTGTTCAAATCGGCCCGGCGCGCGCCAGGCAAGCCGGCGCAGGGCCAGGTCATCGTCGCCGCCGAAAGCAACGATCCGCGCACCCTGCTGGTCCGTATCTCGGCGGTGCGCGACGAGGACGTGGTCACCGGATACGTGGTGACCTTTGACGACGTGACCGAGCAGGTGGCGGACCAGCGCACCGCCGCGTGGGCCGACGTGGCGCGGCGGATCGCGCACGAGATCAAAAATCCGCTGACGCCGATTCAGCTCTCCGCCGAGCGGCTCAAGCGCAAATACTCGGGCGAAATCCAGTCCGACCCCAGCGTCTTCGAGCAATGCACCGATACGATCATTCGCCAGGTCGGCGATCTCCGGCACATGGTCAATGAATTCTCCTCATTCGCGCGTATGCCGACCCCGGCCTTCCGCATCGAGGATATCACCGACGTGGTCCGCAAGGCGGTCTTCCTGCAGGAGATCGCCCATCCGGAGATCGCCTTCAGCCTCGGCACGCCCGATCACAAGGCGCAGCTCATCTGCGACGGCCGGCTGATCGCCCAGGCGGTGACCAACCT
This sequence comes from Sphingomonadales bacterium, assembly GCA_022360855.1. GTDB lineage: Bacteria > Pseudomonadota > Alphaproteobacteria > Sphingomonadales > JAKSBY01 > JAKSBY01. Next base: position 11,327 of record JAKSBY010000277.1, read on the forward strand.
CCTCAAGAACTCATGCGAATCCATCCTCGGCCGCGTGACCGAAGCCGCCGAATGCGGCGAAAAAGGCGAGGCCGGCGTTATCGACGTCCGGGTGGAATCCGAGGCGACCACGACGCGTATCATCGTCGAAGACAACGGCTTCGGCCTGCCGGAAGACATGATCACACGGCTCACCGAGCCCTATGTGACGACGCGCAACCGCGGCACCGGCCTCGGGCTCGCTATCGTCAAGAAGGTGATGGAGGACCATGCCGGGTCGCTGATCTTGGAGAACAGGGCCGATAGCGGTGCGCGCGCGATCATGTTCTTTGATCACGACGCGGTGCTGAAACGGGTCATGGATCAGGAAAAGGCCGAGCAGGCGGCCGGCGACGATGATGCCGAGACGGTCGCGGAAGCTGGAGTAGGCGAGCATGGCGCTTGATATTCTGGTCGTTGACGACGAGGCGGATATCCGCGAGTTGATCTCCGGTATTCTTGCGGACGAGGGTTACGAGTGTCGGTCTTCCTACGATTCCGATAGCGCCCTGAAAGAGGTCGAGGCGCGCCGGCCGTCGCTGGTCATCCTCGACATTTGGCTGCAGGGCAGCCGGCTCGACGGTCTCGAGCTCTTGGAGGTATTGAAGCACCGCCACCCGGAGCTGCCGGTCGTAATCATCTCCGGCCACGGCAATGTCGAAACCGCGGTCGCGGCGATCAAGCGCGGCGCCTACGACTTTATCGAGAAGCCCTTCAAGACCGACCAGCTCTTACATCTGGTCGACCGCGCTACCGAGGCGGAGCGCCTGCGCCGCGAGAATGCGGAGCTCCGGCGCAAGGCCGGGATCGAGGCGGAGCTGACCGGCACCTCAGCGGCGATCAACGGCGTGCGCCATGCGATTGAGAAAGTCGCGCCGACCGGCAGCCGCGTCCTGATCACCGGACCTTCCGGCTCGGGGAAAGAGATCGTGGCCCGGCTCCTGCACGGCAAATCCGGCCGCGCATCCGGGCCGTTCGTGATCGTCAATGCCGCCTCAATGGAGCCCGACCGCATGGAGAGCGAGCTCTTCGGCATCGAGCAGAACGGCGCGGTGGCCAAGACCGGTTTGTTCGAGCAGGCGCATGGCGGCTCGCTCTTCCTGGACGAGGTGGCGGATATGCCGCGTACCACCCAGGCCAAGATCCTGCGCGTCTTGACCGATCAGTCCTTCGAGCGGGTGGGCGGGCGCAAGCAGGTCCAGGTCGACGTCCGCGTGATCACGGCCACCAGCCAGAACCTGAAACAGGAAATCCAGCGTCAGCACTTTCGCGAGGACCTCTATCACCGCCTTGCCGTGGTGCCGATCACGGTGCCGGCGCTGACCGAGCGGCGCGACGACATTCCGCTCCTGGTCAATTTTTTCATGAACCGGCTGTCGGTGGCGACCGGTCGCGCGTCCAAGGCCATGTCCGAGCAGGCCATGGCGGCCTTGCAGGCTTATGACTGGCCGGGCAATGTGCGCCAGCTGCGTAACATCGTCGAGCGGCTGCTGATCTTGAGCGACGAAAGCGCCGACGGCGAGATCAAGCCCGACATGCTGCCAGCGGAAATCAAGAGCGATTCGTCGGAGCTGTTCCACGGCAACGACGATGTGGAGATGATGATGGTGCCGCTGCGCCAGGCGCGCGAGGCCTTCGAGCGGGAGTATCTCAAGATCCAGATCAGCCGGTTCAGCGGCAACATCTCCAAGACCGCGTCGTTCATCGGCATGGAGCGCTCGGCGCTGCACCGCAAGCTGAAAACGCTGGGGCTGAATGCCAACAGCCGGGCGCGGCCTCAGCGCGGCTAGGTTTGCCCTTTCTTTTTCGCAGCTAATCCCCCAGGATCATTCCTATGAAAGTCATCGTCTGTGGCGCCGGGCAGGTCGGCTTTTCAATCGCCAAGCATATGGCCGCCCAGCAGATCGACATCACGGTGATCGATCGATCGCCGGAGCTGATCCGTAAAATCAGCGAGTCTCTGGACGTTCAGGCCCTGGAGGGCTTCGCCTCCGATCCCGATCTGTTGGACCGGGCGAATGCGGCGGACGCGGACATGCTGATCGCTGTCGCCGCCTCCGACGAGGTCAACATGGTGGCCTGTCAGGTGGCGCATTCGCTGTTTAACGTGCCCAAGAAGATCGCCCGCATCCGCAACCGCAGCTATCTCAGGCCGGCCTGGCAGGATCTGTTTTCGCGCGACCATCTGCCCATCGACCTGATCATCTCGCCGGAGGTGGAGGTTGCCGAGGCGATCTCGCGGCGCATCGATATCCCGGGCGCGTTCGACGTCATCCCCTTTGCCGAGCGGCGCATCCGCGTTGTCGGTGTCCTACTCGACGAGGACTGCCCGATCGTCGAGACGCCGCTCAGGCAGCTCACCGAGCTGTTCCCCGATCTCAACATTTTCGTGCTCGGCATCGTGCGCGAGGGACGCACCTTCGCGCCGTCGCCCGAGGACCACATGCAGGTCGGCGACGGTGTCTACTTCGCGGTGGAGGAGAGCCATACCGGCCGCGCGATGACCGTGTTCGGCCATGAGGAGCCGGAGGCCCGGCGAATCATCATCGTCGGCGGTGGCCATGTCGGGACGGTGCTGGCCCGCAATCTGGAGGCCCACGACCCGCCGGTCAACATCAAGGTCATCGAGGCGGATACGACTCAGGCCGAGTGGGCGGCCGAGAATCTAAAGCGTTCGGTCGTCATCAACGGCGATGCTTTGGACGGCGAGATCCTGCGCGAGGCGGGCGTCCACGAGGCTGAGACGCTGGTTGCCGTCTCCAGCGACGACGAGGTCAACATCCTGTCCTCGCTGCTCGCCAAGCGGCAGGGCTGCGGACGCACCATCACGCTCGTCTACAAGCAGGCTTACCGCCCGCTCCTGGGCTCGCTCGGCATCGACGTGCCGGTCGATCCGCGCGAGGCGACGGTCTCGCGAATTCTCCAGCACGTGCGGCGCGGCAGGATCCGGGCATTGCACAGCCTGCGCGACGGCGCGGCGGAGATCATCGAGGCGGAAATCCTCGAAACATCGCCCATGGTCGGCAAGGCGCTCAGGGAGGTCAATCTGCCGGACGGCGTTCTGGTCGGCGCCATCGCCCGCGGCGACGAGATCATCATTCCGCGCGGCGATACCAAATTCGAGGCCCATGACCGGGTCGTCGTTTTCGTTCTGGCGCAGGCGGTCAAGAAGATCGAGCAGCTTTTTGCCGTCCGGCTGGAATTCTTCTGATCCGCCGCCCGGATGCTGCTTGCCCGCCTCATCTATCTGTTCGGCTGGTTCCTCCTGGCGCTCGCATTGGGCCATCTGCCGCCTTTGATGGTGGCGCTCCTGGCCCGCGAGGCGGCGACCGTACAGGCCTTCCTCGTCTCCGGCGCGCTGGCCATCTTTGTCGGCGGCGGGCTGATCGTCAGCCTGCACGGCATGGCCGGCCAGATCGACCGGCGCATCAGCTTCCTTGGGCCGCTTTTTGGCCTCGTCTGCCTGCCGCTCTTCGCCGCCATTCCCTTCGTTGCCTCGGGCGTTTTGCCGAGCCTGCTCGACGGCTATTTCGAAGCCATTTCGGGGCTGACGACGACGGGCGCCAGCCTGATCCCCGATCCGGGCGCGATTCCGGCCAGCCTGGTATTTTGGCGCGCGTTCCTGCAATGGCTCGGCGGCTTTGGGGTCATCATCATGGCCTCCGCGATCCTCGCCTATCTCAATGTCGGTGGCATGCAGTTCTTCTCATCCGCCCTGCCGCATGGCGAGGGCGAGGGGGTGATGGGCCGGCTCCTCGGCGCAACCAAGGCACTCTTGGGCATTTATGCGGTATTGACGGTCGTGGCGATCTTGATGGTTTGGGCCGCCGGCGCGCCGGTATTCGATGCCGTTTGCCTGGCGCTGTCGGGGATCTCCACCGGCGGGTTCATGCCGCGCGCCGGGACGGTCGGCGAAAACTACGGCGCGGCCGTCGAAGTCGCGCTCGCGTTCGTCATGATCCTCGGCGCGCTCAACTTCGCCTATTATTGGCAGATGTCGCGCGGCCGCATGCGGCGCTACCTGCGCGACCCGGAATACCGCTTCTTCTTTTCGATGCTTCTTTCGTTCTGGCTGCTGGTCTTCATCGTGCAGATCGTGGCCGGCGCGCCGGCCGAAGAAGCAGGCGCGGGGTGGGGCGGCACGCTCAGGATGGCCTTTGTCGCTTCCGCCTCGGCGATCACCACATCCGGGTTCCTTCCCGATGGTTACGCAAGCCTGAACCTGTTCTCGTCAATCGCGCTCCTCGGCCTCGCCTATATCGGTGGCGCGGCAGGCTCGACCGCGGGTGGGCTCAAGATCTTCCGGATGATCTTTCTGATCCGTCACTCCCACCGCGAACTGAAGCGCCTGGCCCATCCGCACGGCATGTTCCCCCTGCGTTATCGCAATCGGCCTATTCGTCAGGCCGACCTGGCTGCGGTCTGGACCTTGCTCTTCGTCTCCCTCGGCTCCATCTGCGTCGCCAGCCTGGTCTTCTCGGCCTTCAACGTCCCGTTTCGCGGCAGCATTGCGCTGGCGATCGCGTCGCTCTCGAATGCGGGGCCCACGGCCTTCCTGATGGACCCTAGCTTTCCGGGGTTTCACACGCTGCTCGGCATCAATAAACTATTTGCGATCGGGCTTATGATACTTGGGCGGCTGGAGATGACTCTGGTCCTGGCATTGTTCTGGCGCGCATTTTGGCGGGTTTAACCGTGGTTTGGGGTCGAAGGTCTTCGGGTGTGGCAAAAATGCAGCGGTTTTATCTGTCTGAGGCCGTAGACAATCTTTGAGCGGCCAAAAGAAGTTCTGGCTTGAATGGAAATTTATTGCGCATTATGCCTTGAGAACCATTTATTATGATACACACGCCAAATGCGCGGCCGTTCGCGCGAATGGGGCTGAAGAGGCGACGTAATCCGATTGACATAATGTTA
>JAKSBY010000555.1 GCA_022360855.1 Sphingomonadales bacterium
ACAAGTTCACCGGCGCCTTTCAGGTCGCAACCTTGGATTACTCGGGCGAGTTCAATGGCGAACGCACCTACAGCCTGAGCCTGGAGAGCTCCGGGCCCGTAGCCTTCACGGCCGCGCCCTGATGCCGGGTGACCGGCCCGCTAACCCGTTGGCAGGCGAGGTGGCGCTCGCGCTCGGCGGTCAGCAATTCCTGTTTCGTCCGAGCTTTGCGCGCATCCTTGCCGCGGAAGCCGAGATCGGCAGCCTGCTAGACTTGGCCATGCGCGCCGGCGAGGGCAGAGTCGCGATCAAGGAGATCGCCAGCCTGTTGTGGTTCTGCCTGGAGCCAGGGGAGATTGACAAGCCTACGCTGCAGGCATTCGGCGACCGGATCCTGGCCGCCGGGATCGGTCAGGTTACCCCGGCCTTCCGCGATCTGTTGACGGTCATCTTGGGCGGCGATGCCGATCCCGTCGACGCCTGAGCCCGATGCCTCCCCGTGGCGCGACATGGCGGGCTTCGCGCTCGGCGTGCTTGGCTGGCCGCCTGAGAGTTTTTGGCACGCGACCCCGGCGGAGTTCTGGCTCGCAGTGGCCGGCTGGAAACGCGCCAATGGGCTCGCAGGCGCGGCCGAGCCTCTGAGACGTGACGAGTTCGCGCGTTTGCGCGCACGCTTCCCCGACGGTTGACCGAGCTTCGCCCGCCGCGTCATAAGGGGGGATGGTCAGGTCCAGGCGCAGCCGAAGTTTCCGCGACCGCGTTGCCGAGCGGCGCGGCGCGGTGACCAGTGAAAGGCAAACCAGCGCACGAGAGCGGTTCTTGTGGAAGGTGTATGGCGCGATCGCGATCACCTGCCAGGTGGCCGCCGTGGGCGCGGCCCTGATCGACGTGCTCTACATCAGCCAGAGCCAGCTCGAGGGCGCCAGCGTGGCGCGGGTTATCATCTACGTGCTGATCTTCGCCCTCGGCCGGGGCATGCAGGAAGCGGCTAAGTTTCTCAACAAATAGCGGCCCTTGGGGCCGCCTTGGAAGATCGCTAAGCCATGACGGAAACGGTCCTGGATTCGCTGGTCGTGCGCCTGCGCGCCGACGCAAGTGAGCTGAAACGGCAAGTCGCCGGCGCCCGACAATCGCTGACCTCTCTGGGTACGCTGTCCTCAGCCGCACAGGCCGGACTTACAGGCGTGTCGCAGACCGGCCTTCAGATGAACGACGCCTTGGCCCGGTCGACCGAGCGAGTGGTTGCTTCCATGACCGGCGCGTTCGAGCGCTTCGCCCGAACCGGCAAGCTGTCCTTCCAAGGCCTCAAGCAGACGGCGCTTTCGGCGCTTGCCGATATCGCCGCCGCAGCGACCCGGAACCTGCTCGGCTCTATTTTCGGCGGCGGCTCCTCGGGCGGCGGGATTTTCAGCGGCTTTTTCGGCAATCTCTTTTCGGGTCTGTTTGGCCTGCGCGCGGGGGGCGGGCCGGTCTCGCCCCGGCAGCCCTTTGTGGTCGGTGAGCGTGGGCCCGAGATCTTCACGCCCGCCATCGCCGGGCGGATCACGCCGAACCACCGGCTGGGCGAGACGACGCCCGGCGGGCGGGTCACCAATATCTCGATCAATGTGACCGGCACGGGCGACCCTGATTCCGTGCGCCGCAGCGCCGGGCAGGTAGCGGCGGCGGTGCGCCAGGCGGTCGAGCGGGCCGAGCGCAATCTCTGATGTATCGCCTGACCACGACGGCGGATTTGCGTCAGCGCAGCCACATCAACCGCTTCGATCCGCGCTTCTGGACGGTTAATTTCCCGCGCCCGATGATGGCCGCGGTCACCACCACAGGGCCGGATGCGCTCGCCGTGAAGCTGGTGTTCCATAAGGAAGACGATCTGGCAGGGCTGATCTGGGCCAGCCAAGATACGCTCGATCATCCGCTCCTGGCCTATGCGACCGACCGCGATTACCGCGCCGTGCGGCTTTCCTTCCGTTGGCAGTCGACCAATGTGAAGGCGCTTGACGAGGTGCATGGGCCGACCCTGACCATCGAGGGGCGCGATTCCGGCGGCGCGCCCAAGACCTGGTTCGTGCGAATCTGGAACTACGCCACCGGCACGCCGGAGGACGCGGTCATCGACCTCGACTTCTCCGCGCTCGACGGCGGTTTCCTGCTGCCCCAGGAGGCGGAGCCGGTATGGGCCGGCGATATCGACCGGATGTTCCTGTCGATGATCCCGGACGCCTTCGACGGTGTCCTGTCCGGTCCGTTGCCGGGCGGCGAGGTCGTCGCCGATGTGACTCTCAGCCAGATCGAGGTGTCGGGTGGCGGCAAGGCCATCGCCATCGGCGATACCTATGCGAAGCCGCATTCGCTCCGGCTCGCCACGGCCTATGACGATCAGTTCAACGTGACGCCGGAGCGGCTGATCCGGGGCGCGCTGCAACTCGGCTACCGTGGGCCCGTCGACCACTATGTCGGCATGAGCCACTATTACGGCGTCACCTGGGATGCCGGCGAGGCCCGCTTCATCCTCGATCCGGCCAAGCCGAAACTGAATGCGGCCGCGTCGGCCTGGCACAGCGACTATTTCGCCCGTGCCGATCAGTTCGGCTACTCGGTGGTGATTTCGTTGTCCTACGAGATCCTGAACGACAATGCACCCGCCGCCTGGGCGCAGCGCACGCATGACGGCTCGGTGGCGCTGACCGGCTGGTCGCCGCCCTCGACCCTGATCGCGCCGACCAATGCCGCGGCGCTGACCCATCTGCGCGACACCTACCTCGCGCTCGCCGGGCTGATGACCGGCCTCACCATGTCGCCTGCGTTTCAGATCGGCGAGCCCTGGTGGTGGTATCAGCTGACCGGCGGCAACGAGCCCTGCTTCTACGACGATACGACGACCGCGCTTTATCCGGTGGAGGAAGGCCAGCCTATCCCGGCCAAGCATCTGACCATCTTCGAGACGCCGACGTCGGCGCAGCAGGATTATCTTAACTGGCTCGGCGAAAAGCTCGGCGGCTCGACGACCTGGCTCAAGGACGAGCTCAAGGCCGCGCATCCGGGCGCGCCGGTCACGCTTCTCTTCTTCACGCCGCAGGTGCTGAGGGCCGACGCGCCGATGCTGGAGGATGTGAATTTTCCGGCTGCCGACTGGGCGCGTCCGGCATTCGATTTCCTGCAGGTGGAAGACTACGACTTCGTCATCGCCGCTGACTGGCAGTCGCATGCGACGGCGCTCGAGCAGGTCGAGACGGATCTGGGATACGGCCCCGCCGACATTCAGTATTTCGCCGGCTTCAACCTGACGCCCAGCACCCCACAGGTGTGGGGCAACATCGATTTCGCCATCGCAGACGGGTTCGCGCGGGGATACCAGGAAGTCTTCGTCTGGGCCTTCCCACAGGTCAATCGCGACGGCTTCACCTATTTCATGCTGGAGGAGGATGTGAACGGATTTCACGAGGCGCAGTTCCCGGCCGCGATCAGCTTTCGCTCTTCCGGCGGGCCGGAATTCTCTACATCGGTCATCGAGACCGCTTCGGGTTTCGAAAAGCGCAATATCAACTGGTCGGCGGCGCGGGCGCGCTACGATATCGGCAGCGGCATCAAGTCTGAGGACGATCTGGCGGCGGTCATCGATTTCTTTCGCGCGCGCCGGGGCCAGGCCTTCGGGTTCCGCTTCAAGGACTGGGCGGACTACAAGTCGGGCGCGCCCTCCACGGCGGTGGCGGCGACGGACCAAGCCATCGGCACCGGCGACGGAATCGCGACGCAGTTCGGCCTGACCAAGAGCTATGCAAGCGGCGCGGAGACCTACCTGCGGCGTATCCTCAAGCCGGTGGCGGGATCGGTCGTGGTTGCGCTCGACGGGACACCGCAGGGCTCGGGCTGGAGCGTTGACGAGGAGAGCGGCATCGTTACCTTCATCACGCCGCCCGGCGCCGGGGTGGCGGTCACTGCCGGCTTCGAATTCGATACACCGGTACGTTTTGCCGGCGACCATCTGAATGTCAGCCTCGAGACCTTCGCCGCCGGCACCGTCCCCGATATTGGCCTCGTGGAAGTCCGCCTGACGGACCCGCT
>JAKSBY010000425.1 GCA_022360855.1 Sphingomonadales bacterium
GAGATCGGGCAGTGCCGAGCGGTCCGCGTCGAAGCGGCCGTCGACGAACACCAGGCGATACTCCGCGTCCGCCGCGATCGACGGTAGCGCGGCCGCAGGCGTCTCGGCTTCGGCCGGCGCGAAGGGCTCGGCCGCCAAGGCACCCAGCTTGGTATAGCGCCAGTCCTCGTCCTTGCGGCCGGGAAAGCCGGTCTCGGCAAAGCGCGCGATCGCCGCCCGGCGCAGCTCGGCACCGCCCGGCAAGCCGTCCGCCGCGCCCTCGAAGGCTTCGATATAGGGGGCTGTCTCGACCATGCTACGCGACCGCCTTGTAGCCCTTCTCTTCCAGCTCTTCGGCCAATTCCGGCCCGCCGGACTTGACGATGCGCCCGTCATACAGCACGTGCACCTTGTCCGGCACCACATATTCCAGGAGCCGCTGGTAGTGGGTGATCACCAGCATGGCCCGCTCCGGGCCGCGGAGCGCATTGATGCCGTCGGCGACGATCCTGAGCGCGTCGATGTCGAGGCCGGAATCGGTCTCGTCCAGGACCGCGAATTTGGGGTCGAGCACGGCCATCTGCACCATCTCGTTGCGCTTCTTCTCGCCGCCGGAAAAGCCGACATTCACATAGCGCTTGAGCATGTCGAGGCTCATGCCGAGCTCGGCCGCCTTGGCGCGGATCAGCTTCATGAAGTCCGGCGCCGAAATCTCCTCCTCGCCGCGGTAGGTCCGGATCGCATTCAGCCCGGTGCGCAGGAAATTGAGGTTGGAGACGCCAGGGATCTCCACCGGATACTGGAAGCCGAGGAACAGGCCCTCGCCGGCGCGCTCATGCGGGTCCAACTCCAGCAGGTCCTTATCCAGATAGGTAATGGCTCCACCCGTCACCTCATAGCCGTCGCGCCCGGCCAGCGCATAGGCCAGGGTCGACTTGCCGGCGCCGTTGGGGCCCATGATCGCGTGCACTTCGCCCGCGGCGATCTCAAGCGTCAGCCCCTTGATGATCTCCTTGCCGTCAACGGCCACGTGGAGGTTGTCGATTTTCAGCATTGGGTTTCTTACTTCCTCAAATCCATTAGCCAACCGAGCCTTCCAGGCTGATGCCCAGGAGCTTCTGCGCCTCCACGGCGAATTCCATGGGCAGGTGCTGCATGACCTCGCGGCAGAACCCGTTGACGATCAGCGTCACCGCCTCTTCCTCGGAAAGCCCGCGCGACAAGCAGTAGAAGAGCTGGTCTTCGGAGATCTTCGACGTGGTCGCCTCGTGCTCGATCTGCGCGGTCGGGTTCTTGACCTCGATATAGGGGACGGTGTGGGCGCCGGACGTATCGGAGAGCAAGAGCGAATCGCATTGCGTGAAATTGCGCACGTTTTCCGCGCCGGCCAGCACCTTGACGAGGCCGCGATAGGTGTTCTGGCCGCGGCCGGTGGAGATGCCCTTGGAGATGATGGTGGACGAGGTGTTCCTGCCCATATGGATCATCTTGGTGCCGGTATCCGCCTGCTGGCGGTTGTTGGTGACCGCCACGGAATAGAACTCGCCGACGGAATTGTCGCCCTGCAGGACGCAGCTCGGATACTTCCAGGTGATGGCCGAGCCGGTCTCAACCTGGGTCCAGGAGATCTTCGAATTGGCGCCTTTGCACAAGCCCCGCTTGGTGACGAAGTTATAGATGCCGCCCTTTCCGTCCGCATCGCCCGGATACCAGTTCTGCACGGTGGAGTATTTGATCTCCGCGTCGTCCAGCGCCACCAGCTCGACCACGGCGGCATGGAGTTGGTTCTCGTCGCGCTGCGGCGCGGTGCAGCCCTCCAGATAGGAGACGTAGGAGCCGGAATCGGCGACGATCAGGGTGCGTTCGAACTGACCCGTATTCTCCGCATTGATGCGGAAATAGGTCGACAATTCCATGGGGCAGCGCACACCCTTCGGCACATAGACGAAGGTGCCGTCGGAGAACACCGCGGAATTCAGCGTGGCGTAGAAATTATCGCGGATCGGCACCACCGAGCCGAGATACTTCTTCACCAGCTCCGGATGCTCGCGCACCGCTTCCGAGATCGACATGAAGATGACGCCGGCCTTCTTCAGCTCTTCGCGGAAGGTAGTGGCCACCGAGACCGAATCGAATACCGCGTCCACGGCCACCTTGCGCGCACCCTCGACGCCGGCCAGCACCTCCTGCTCGGCGATGGGGATGCCGAGCTTGTCATAGGTCGCCTTGATCTCGGGGTCGAGTTCGTCCAACGATTTCAGTTTCGGCTTTTGCTTGGGCGCGGCGTAGTAATAGGCGTCCTGGAAGTCGATCTCCGGATAGGAGACCATGGCCCATTTGGGCTCCTCCATCTTCAGCCAGTAGCGGAAGGCCTTGAGCCGCCATTGAAGAAGCCATTCGGGCTCCTCCTTCTTGGCCGAGATGAAACGGACGATCTCTTCGTTCAGCCCCTTGGGTGCGAACTCGGATTCGACGTCGGTGGAGAAGCCGTATTTGTAGGTCCCTGTGACCTCTTCGACGGTCCGGGTGGTTTCCAGCGTAGCACTCATGACTGCCTATGGGCCTCCGACCCTTCAAAAAACTCAGGCGAGAACGGGATCGGCGCGGCGAATTCCGCCAAGGTCACCTCGGCGAGCGCTCTCTTGACCGCGCGGTTGATGGCATGCCAATGGCCGCGCATGGCGCAGATGGCCTCCAGATTGCAGTCGCCGGGCGCGTCCTCGACACAGTTGGTCAGCGCGATGGGGCCGTCGACCGCCTCGATGATGTCGGCGACGGTAATCTCGTCAGCCGGCCGCGCCAGGGAAAAGCCGCCGGCCACCCCGCGCTGCGAGGTCACAACACCGGCGCGCGCCAGCGCGCGCGTGATCTTGGCCACGGTCGGCACGGGAACTCCCGTTGCCTGGGCCAGCTCCGCGGTGTTCTGCACCGACGCCGTGCCTTGCGCCAATTGGCTCATCAAGACCACAGCGTAGTCGGCAAGATTGGTCAGGCGAATCACGATGCCCCGTCCCGCTTTCGTCAGGGTGTTGATTTCAAAGGGCTTTCCATGGCCCGATGAAATCATACTAAATTAGTCTTCTTTTAAATGGCGGGTTCGATGCGGAAAGTCAATGGCGGTTTGCAGGAATTTGCGGC
>JAKSBY010000330.1 GCA_022360855.1 Sphingomonadales bacterium
ACTTCGCGGTCGGTTTCAGCGTCACCGAGGGCATCGTCGAAGGCCGGGCGGAGATCGGCGAGCTGGAGGTTCGCGAGGTCGAACAAGGGCTGCTCGTCTGGATGCAAATCCCCGAGGCCCGCTTCCAGGCGCTGCTGGAAGGCCGGCGCAATCTTGTGGGTCAGACCGGCTGCGGGCTCTGCGGCGTCGAGGGGATCGAACAGGCGGTGCGGTCGTACCCGAAGATCGCCGTCCGGCCCCGCTGCGGCGCAGCCGAGCTGTTCCAGGCACTGGCCGGCCTGCGCGCCCACCAGCCGCTGAACGCCGAAACCGGCGCGGTCCACGCGGCGGGCTTCGCGGACTGGTCCGGCGCCTTCCGCTCGGTGCGCGAGGATGTCGGCCGCCACAATGCGCTCGACAAGCTGATTGGCGGCTTGCTGCGTGAAGGCTCCGATCTGGCCAGCGGCTTCGTCGTCTTGTCGAGCCGCTGCTCCTTCGAACTGGTTCAAAAGGTGCTCGCCGTGGGCATCCCGATGCTCGTCACCATCTCGGCACCGACGGCGCTCGCCGTGCAACTCGCCAGGGACCACGATCTTACTCTGATCGCCCTGGCGCGCGGCGATTCCATGCTTGCCTTCAACGACCCGTTCGGCCTGTTTTCGTGACCATCCTCGGCGTGATCCTGGCCGGCGGCCGCGCGCGCCGCTTCGGCGGCGACAAGGCCTTCGCCGAGCTCCGAGTCCGACCGCTTATCGCCCACGCCATCGATACGCTTGCCGCCCAGGTCGACACCGTCATCATCAACACCAATCGGGAGGACGGCCGCTTCGCCACTTTCGGCCTGCCGGTCGTCGGCGATCCCCTGCCGGGCGATCACGGGCCGCTGAACGGAGTCCTGGCCGGACTGACCTTCGCGGCAACCTCTACGCCCGTACCCGATTGGCTGATCACCCTGCCGGTAGACACGGTCGCCGTGCCCGGAGATTTCGTTGACCGCCTTACGTCTGCCGCCGAGAAAGCCGGCGCCCCCTCGGCCTATGCGACCGCCGAGGACGGCGGACACTATCTTTGCGCGGCCTTCAGAGCCGGTCTGAAAGACTCGCTTTCGGACTGGCTGAACAACCCGCCCGGCCTCAAGGTCGACGGGTTCCTGAACCATGTCGGCGCCGTGCCCGTCTCCTTCGCAAACGCCCCTGGGCCCCTCCCCGCCTTTTTCAACATCAACAGCCCGGACGACCTGGCCCGCGCCGGGCGGATTTAGTTGGGTGTTCTGGATAGACGGCTTAGTCGAACTCGCTTGGCCATCTTTGAGCGCCGTGCTTGACGGCCAGGATCTCGATTCGGCGGTGTCTATCCTGGATGCGGTAGGCGATCAGGAAGGGGGTACCGTCGATAACCAGCTCCCGGGTGCCAAGCACCTTGCCGGGGCGGCCAGCCCTAGGGAATTCGGCCAGTATACCTAACGAATCTTCGATCCGATCGACGACCCGAACCGCCGCCAAAGGATCGCGTTCGGCGATATAGAGCATGAGTTCGCGCAGCTCCCGGCGGGCCGAGCGGGTCCAGAAGAGCTTCAATCGGCCGGCTCCGTCTCCTGCCCCGCGATTTGGAGCATTTCACGCATCACTTCTTCATGCGAGACCAACGCGCCCTTGTCCGCCTCTTCAATACCGCGCACGACGCGGTCGACCCATTGGCGTTCCTCTTCAATATAGCGTGCCACCGCCGCTTTTAGGATGTAGCTTCGCGACCTGTCGGTCAGTGCGGCCAACCGATCGATTTCCCGCAGCGTCTCGTCATCAACGCGAAGCGTAAGTGGTGTCGTCATTTGTATACTTTCCCATCAAAAGTATTCAACTGCATCATACCATTCGAACAATGGACAT
>JAKSBY010000154.1 GCA_022360855.1 Sphingomonadales bacterium
GGCATCGGGCGCGATCAGCTCGAACCGGGCGTCGAATTCGCGCGTTCCCAGAGAGGGCTGATGGAAGCATTGGCCGCGTTCGGCGCGGCGGTTGAACATGTCGAGATGCTTGCCTTCGTTGTCGTCCTCTCCGGCCTTGTCCGTCATCTCGAAATGCGCGTCGATGACATAGGCCACGTCGACGAGGACGGTGGCCGCGCGCTGCTGCCGGTCCTCGTCCACGAGCAGATGGAGGCCTTCCAGGCTCTCCCGGTTCATGGCGGATTTGATGTTGTGCGTGGACGCCTTGTGGCCGACCTCGTTGCGCCGGATCGACTGAAAGCGGATGGGCTTGAGCACGTGAATGCGGTCGATCACCCAGCGGATGGCGGGTTTCCAGTGGATAGCCTCGAGGATGCCGCGCGCCGCAGAAGGCGTCATGACGTCATAGGAAACCCGCTCAACCTTCATCTCCGGCCGCGTGAAGCAGGCATACTTGCCAGATACCAGCAGCTTTACACCGTAAGCCATTGATTTCTCCCCCCTATGCCCCTCTCCCTGTCAGGAGAGGGGCTTAATGCCTTTTTGAGCGACCTACCTTCTGTTTCAATCCACGCCCCTGTGAGGGGGCGACCTAAACCGGAGACTATTTCAGAATAATCGTTTGAATGACCTTTAAGATTGATCGAATGATAATCACGAGCACATCGGTCCAGAAATCTCGATCTCGGGGCCACGGGAAGCGCATTTCTGACACTCCATTTGCGTGAGGCCGACGTCACACTACTACCATGAAGAGTCATTGGCAATCAAAATATTCAGAAGATATGTTGCTCTATATCTAAATATTCCGCATCTTCCCACAGCAACCCGACCTCCGGCTTGTAGAGTTTGGTGGTCCTCAGCACGCAGAACTGATCGCCGTAATCGGCTTCTTGTTCGAACTTCGCATGGCCGTTTGCGAGCAGCAGGTGTCGCGCCCTGGGGGGCACCTGGACGATGAAGGGCTGCACGTCGCGGGCAATGGCGCCGGCCGGTATACCGTCGATGCCGAGTTTATCGAGTGCCTGACGTGCCTTTTCGTCCAGCGGGACGATGACCGGCGCCATGCCGCTTTCGATCATGCGAAACTTCTTCGCGACGCTGCGGTAGCTGAAATCCGCTTCGTCGCCGTTGAGTCTGAAGGCTTCGGATATCCTTTCCCGATCGAGGCGATCGCCCAGGCGCCAGTAGACCTCGCCGAAATAGGCGCGCAAGGCATCCAGAGACAACAGGTCCGGGTGTTTATGGGCCATGCGGCCGAAATCTTCGGCGAGCTGCTTGATCTCATAGGGTGGCGGATTGTCCGGCGCCTTGAACACGGTGACGATGCTGTCGTCGACGGGCTTGTTGCCTTCGCGGTTGCAACGGCCGGCGGCCTGGGCGATCTGGTCGAGTCCGGCTTCCGCCCGCCAGACCCGTGGGAAGTCGAGATCGACCCCCGCTTCGACCAGCGAGGTCGCGATCAGGCGACAGGGCCGTTCGTCTGCCAGGCGCTGTTTCACGACCTCGAGTATCTCCCGTCGGTCCGCAGCATATTGCCGCGTGGTGAGATGGATGACGCCTTCGAGCTCGGCATCCTTGGCCCTTCTGTAGAGGTCGAGCGCGTGCCCGCGGCTGTTGACGATGACAAGGCCCCGGGGATGCGCCGCGAGCGCCTCGACCAGATCATCGTCGCTCAGGCCGCCGGCAATCTCGATGGTGGTGCGTTTGAGTGCCTGGGCCAGCTCCTTTGGGCGCGCCGCGAGTTCACGCCCTTCAAGCGGCAGGCCGTCCGCCATGTCGCGCGCATCGAGCGCCGGCTGGGTCGCGGTGCAGAGGACGATGGAGGCCCCGTAATTCGTCGCCAGTTCGCGAAGCGCCTCCATGCATGGGCGCAGGAGGTGTCGCGGAAGGGTCTGTGCCTCGTCGAGCACGATAACGCTGTTGGCCAGATTATGCAGTTTGCGGCAGCGCGAGGGCCGATTCGCAAACAGGCTTTCGAAAAGCTGCACATTGGTGGTGACGACGACGGGCGCGGCCCAGTCCTCCATGGCAAGGCGGAGCTTGTCGCGTTGCTGGCGTTCCGTGAGTTTTTCTTCGTCGATTGCCGAGTGATGCTCCAGGACGATGTCGTCTCCCAGAACCGACCTGAATATGCCCGCCGTCTGGTCGATGATCGACGTAAAGGGAATCGCGTAGATGATCCGTTGGAGGCCGTGCAGCTTTGCGTGATCAAGGGCAAAGCCGAGCGATGTCAGCGTCTTGCCACCACCGGTCGGGACGGTGAGCGTGAACAGGCCCGTGGGCTCAACCGCCCGGCCGCGGGCGTGTGCGAGAATTTCGCCGCGTAGCAGGTCGACCTTGGCCGCGTCCACCCTGGCTTGCAGGCTCGCCATATGGGCGTCGAAGGCTGCGGTCAAGTCTTCGACGATTGTCGCCAGCTCCGGCCAGTCGCGGTCTTTATGCTCTTGGTTGGCGCGGCAGTAAAAGGCCTCGGTATCGCGGTAGTCGGCATCCACAAGGCACGAAAAGATCATTCGCCCAAGAAAGCCGAGCTGGAAGGCGCGCCTGTTCTTGTCTGTGGCCCATTTGAACGGCGGCATGAGCCCGCTGGCATCGGGTGCGATCTCGTCACGCCAGACGGGATCGAGCGGCTCCAGAGTCTTTTCCAGCCGCTCGGTGAGAGAGCCATCGCCGGTCCAGTCGGCCAAACCTGCGTGATGACCGGCAATGGCGAAGGCCACGAGCTCTGCCATCGCCCTGTCTTTCGGGTCGGATGTCAGCTCCCTGACCAGGACCGCGCCGGCGGTCGCGTGATCGACCTTGATCGGGCTGCCACAAAGCCGCGCCAGAAACGCCTCCGTATACTTCCCGAGGTCGTGCAGAATGCCAGCAAGTGCCGCTGCTTTTGCAGCGCCGAATTTCTCTCCCCGCTGGGCGGCGAGATCGCCTGATGCGACCAGATGGTCGCGCAAGCTGTGCCACTCTTCGCGCGGGCACCCCGCCAACGAATGTGCGAAATAGGTCAGTGATACCCCCACCGGCTGGCCATATCCTCTTTAGTTGTATGTAAGGCCGTAATTTCGCTTTGGTCAATGGCGCCGCAGCCCGAGAGACGACTTGCCTTGCATATTTGTGGAATTATCTCTTGCCGGCGATATCGAGTTCGCCGTAAAGCCAGTTTCTTAGAACGCCTCGAGCATTTTTGAGACCCGAGCGAGCGTGTCGTCGTTGAGCTTTGAGAGTTGTCGGTTGATGCGCTGAGGCAGGCGGCCGCTTTCACGGGCCGGCACGGAGGTCGATCAGGCGCAATCAGGTCTGGCTTGGCGAATTGGATAGAAACAGCAAGAAATCTGCTGCCTCACGTCATCCCGCCAAAGCCGCCAAGACCTTCTCCGCCTTCGCCAGGGCGTCTTCATTCATGCGCGACAGATGGAGGTTAATCTTCTTGAGAATCCGGCCTCGCTCGCCGGAAGGCAGGGCCATGACACTTGAGCCAAACAATGCCGCTTCGGGGATGTTGAGGACCTTGGCCAGGACTTCGATGCTTTCATAGGAGGGGCCGGTTAGGCCTCGCTCGATTTTGCCGATCATATCGGTCGACAGATCCGAGCGCTCCGCGAGTTCGGCTTGGGTCAGGCCTTCAGACTTGCGGTAGTGACGCAAATTTGCGCCGACCGTCTGTTTGAGTGTCAATGCCTTCACCTCCCAAGAGGTTCCTACAGGCGAAGGCGCATCGCTTAGAAGCGAATGACATTCCTGTTATCTCAGTAAATCGTAACTATATTCACTATATTTTAGGGAACCGGATCAATGGTACGCGTTACTTGGGTTTCTGAAGACGGGTCAAGCAACGGGGTCTTTGTGATGAAATTCCGAAAGCCGTGCATCCATTTGGATGGGCCGAATCTCTTCCCGATTCGGCTTGACTTCCCAGGTAAAGGAAGCGGTGGTGTTTGTCACATTTGTAGTTGCGTAGGAGTTTAAAGATGAAAGTACAGCGTATGACGCCCACACAGATCGGCGCGGTCAGCGAGCATATGGTGGCTGCCCAGCTGATGCTGGCCTCAGGCGGCAGGCTGTCGCCCTATCTGCCCATTGCCGATGACGACGGTATCGACCTGATGCTCCACGACAAGGTCACCAAGCGAACCATGCCGATCCAAGTGAAGAGCCGAACGGGATTGGACAAAGCTGCGGGTGGCACCGTGCAATTTGACGTCCGCCGGAGCACCTTTAGCGAAGGCGGATATCTGCTTGCCGTTCTGTTCGGCAAGGGTGGCGCCGAGATCGAGAGGGCTTGGCTTATACCTATGGTGGAGCTTCCTTCTGTTGCCAACGCCCGCGCCGACAAGTATGCGATCACGCCGAGCCCCAAGGACACTTCCGAGGATCGATATACGGCCTATCGCTGCTGCGATCTGGCTGAAGTCTCGGAACGTCTGATGGGCCCCGGCCGTTAGCCCGTTCTCAACCGCCTAATGATAGTTGTTTGAACGCGCCGTATGGTCTTTGCTCTGCACCAGTGTTGCAAAGAGCAGGGGTGAGTGAAGGATGTCGGGCACCAAATTCAACATCCAGGTTTTAGAGATGAAGCGGGTCGAAGACCTGCTGGACCGCGGGGAATATGTGGATGCCGAACTGCTGGAGACCGCGCTGCAGGAAAA
>JAKSBY010000444.1 GCA_022360855.1 Sphingomonadales bacterium
CACCGTCCGGCAAGCCCGCCTCGCGCAGCAGCGCCATCACGAAATGGGCCGAGTATTTGGCGTTCGCCGAGGGCTTCCAGACGACCGTATTGCCCATCAGCGCCGGGGCGCAACAGAGGTTGCCGGCGATGGCGGTGAAGTTGAAGGGCGTGACCGCGTAGACGAAGCCCTCCAGCGGGCGGTAGTCGACCCGGTTGCGCGCGCCGGCTACGGAAAGCGGCTGCTGGGCATAGATCTGCAGCATGAAGTCCACATTGAAGCGCAGGAAATCCGCGAACTCCGCCGCCGCGTCGATCTCCGCCTGGTAGACGGTCTTGGACTGGCCCAGCATGGTCGAGGCATTGAGCCGGTCGCGCCACGGCCCGGAGACCAAGTCCGCCGCTTTCAGGAAGATTCGCGCCCGTGCTTCCCAGTCTGTCCGCGACCAGTCCGGCCAGGCGCGCTTGGCCGCCGCGATGGCGGCCGCGATCTCTTCCGCGCCCGCCAGATGGGCGTCGGCCAGGATCCGGCCATGGTCATGGGGGGAGGCTGCAGGCTCCAGATGGCCCGTGTGGAGTTCCCGCCCGTCGATGACCAGCGGCAGCTCCATCCTCTGGTCCGAAAGGTCCGCGAGCGCCGCCAGCAGGCCCAGCCGCTCGGGCGAGCCCGGCGCGTAATCCAGCACCGGCTCGTTCTTTACCGCTTCATTGGACGAAATCGAAAATCCGGGAATCATGACACCCCTCAGTCCGAATCGGCGGCCGGGGCGATGCCGACCGCGGCCAGCAGCGCGTCCGGCCGGTACAGCCTGTCGCCCTTGACCACCAGCACCGGGCGGCGGACCGCGCCGATATCCTTAAGCGGGTTGCCATCCAGCAGCACCAGGTCGGCCTGTTTGCCTACCGCGATCGAGCCGCCCACGTCGTCCGCGCCCGCGACGCGCGCGGCATCGATGGTGGCGATTTTGAGGATCGCCGCATTGGAGAGCCCGGCCTCGGCGTAGAGCTCCAGCTCCCGGTGCAGCGCGAAGCCCGGCAGGGCATCGGTGCCGGCGACGATCTGTATGCCGGCGTCGTGCAGCTTGCGGACCATCCGTAGCGCCGCACGCTGCGAACTTTCCCAGGCAGCGGCGTTTTCGTCCGTGATCTTGAAACCGGGCGCCTGCAGGGCGCGGTATTCGCCGATGGGAAACCGGTCGACGACGGTGGTGAAGAGCGGGTTGGGCTGGCCGGCGCGATGGCCGATCATGGAATCGAACACCGCCACCGTGGGGTCCACGACGACCCCGCGCTCGGCCAGGAGCTTCAGGAAATCCCGGACCGGGGCGCTTTCCAGGTCCAGGGTGCCGGCCTTGTCGCCATAGAGATAGAAGCGGAGCTGCGTGCGGGTGTCCTCGGTCTCGCCGGCCAGGAAGTTGAGAAACACCATATTGATGTGCTGAATCTCGTCGAAGCCGTTCAGGATCGCCTGCTCGGCCGTCATGAAGGCGGGAATGTGGCCGCCGACCCTGAGGCCCCTGGCATGGGCGAGGTCGGCGAGCGGACGGACCCAGTCCGGCGCGATGGAGCTGTAGAGCTTGATCTGGATGTAGCCGTTGTCGGCATACCAGGCGACCTGGCGTTTGGCCTCTTCCAGCGTGCCGACGGCGCGGGACGCGGCGAAGGGGCTGGTCTTGTCGATGAAGCCGGCATGGTAGATGCGCGGGCCGACGAGCGACCCGGCGTCGTAACGCCGGGTCGCTGCCATCAGCGCGTCGTGATCGCTGCCCATATCGCGCACGCTGGTGACGCCGCCGGCAATGTTGAGAATGCCGCCGTGATGGGAAAAGAAGTCGGTATGCGCGTGCATGTCCCAGAGGCCGGGGACCAGGGTCTTGCCCGCGCCATCGATACGGCGCGCGGCGGCCACCGGCGCCTCGGAGATGTGCGTGATCCGGCCGCCCTCCACCAGCACATGCCGGTCGGTCAGAAGCTCGCCGGTCTCGACATCGACCACGGCAACGTTTTCGATCGCCAGCATCCCCTCGACCGGCTCGGCAAGGCGCGCCGCAATGGCCTCATAATGGCGCTGTTCGTGCTCCGACCTGATCTGCTTCAGATGGTCGTCAACCTCCGTGCCCCATCCCTTGGGCAGCATGGAGAGGCCCCAGAAGCCGTAGCCGAACAAGGTCATGTCCGCGTCCAGCCAGGCATAGCGCGGCGCGAAGCGCAGGCCGGTGATGGAATAGAGCGTGACGTCGCGGTTGGCCGTGCCGTTGCTCACGCTTGTCGTGACCAGCTTCGTGACCCGCGCCTCGCCCGCGGGCAGGAGCCGGACCCGGCCCTCGGGATCGGCCATTCCCGCCCGGATAAGCGCAGCGACGGATTCGGTGGCGCCGGTGCGCGCGGGCACGTAGAACGCCGGCACCACCACGGGCCCGCTGCCCTGCTCCGACGCGCTGCGCCAGCGCGCGACGCCATCGGCAATCTCGAACACCTCGTCGATGGGCGCGCCGAAGGCCGAGGTGCCGCTCAGCCGCTGTTCGACCACGTAGCCGCCGGCATCCAGCATCATCTCGTTTCGCAGCGTGAAATCGCGGTTGTTCCATTGGATGCGCATGTCCGAGACGATGGTGCCGTCGGTC